>JBMOHI010000025.1:0-13827 GCA_049317925.1 Terrimicrobiaceae bacterium | reverse complement strand
AATTGAATCCGGCCGACAAGAGAATCACTTCCGGAAAAGTCAACGGCAGCAAGGGGGAAGTTGTGGGTGAACTGCTTCTGCACCCGCAAACCCGATTTTTGCATGAGCGAGAAGAGAGATCTCACGGTAAAATGATGTAAATGATGACTGGAATACAACCTCTCAAAAGCGGCCTTCCAGCCCAGACAACGCAGGCTTCGCGCAACGCGATAGAGAAGACTCCCCTCGTTCAACGTCATAACTAAAACCGTCCCTCCGGGGCGGGCCAACGATGAAAGGCGGAGGACGAACTGCTGAATGTCTGCGACATGCTCGATCACCGCAAGGGCGATGACAAAGTCGAACCTTTTTGTCACCTCGAACTCGAAGATATCGGACTTAATGAATCTTATACCGGCCGCAGATTGGAGGTCAGAGAGTTCGATCCCGGTCAATTCAAGCTGCGGGTTTCGGGCCTGCAGATACTTCAGCAGATCCCCCCGGCCGCAACCAACATCCAAGACCCGGCACGTTGTCCCGCGGGAGGCGATGAGTTTTCGAATACGCTCGAACAGCGAAAAATTAGGGTGGGCAAACCAGTTTTTGTGAACCTGCTCGTAGTAAGCGGGCTCGTAGTTCTCCGGCACGAGAGTCGCGGGATTCGAAAAGCAGTGGCTGCACGATTGGCAGCGATAAATCTGCGCTTCGGGATGCTCATAAGCGGGAAGACACGCGCTGGCACAAACCGGGCAGGACAATAGCGGAGCAACGGCAGGTCTCATCGGGCGCAAAAGAGCATGATTCTGGGAGGGATCTACTACGTTCCAACTTGCCGCAGTCGCACACCATTCGCCTTAGCCCAACCGGCCAGACAATCTAAAGTCCAAGGACGCGGGAGATGCCATGGTTTGCAGCTGGATATCGCGCAATGCAGGACTCTTTGAAGGAAGGGGCACGCGAAAGCTATTCGCGAGGTTGACCGTTTGATTTTGAATTTTCGGGTTCCTTGACCAGCTTCGCGATGGAAGCAAGAATGCGATCAATATCCGACCGCTTTAGCGGAGGCACAAGGCTCAACTTGCGCACACGCTCGTCGTTGATCTGAGCAAACTCGTTAGCCACGCTTTCCCAACTCTTGATTTCTATTCCAAGACGTTGCAGAAGCGAGATGGCTAGGGCGAAATTGCCAAGGGCGTTGGGATGCACGCCTTCTTCCCGCATCAATGAAACTCCGAACGGAGCCATGCCTGAAACCTCGGCGTCCATCTGTGAGTTCCAGTCCAGAACGGAGACATTTTCAGAGGCAGCAGTTTTGAGCAGCAGGGCATTCATGGATAGGTTGCTTCCAGCCACAGGTTCGTCATACCGGGAATTCTCGTAAGAAGGCGGTGGATCATAGTCGAATGTCGTGGTCAGGATTAGTTCGATGCGAGGATCAGTGAGTGGCACCGCATTGATAAAGTTTTGCAATCGAGCCCGTCTTTCGTCGATGACGTTTTCGTGAGGCCCTGCATCTTGATAAACGACCACATCGCCAGGTCGCACAAGGCCTGCGCGTATTTCACTCTTAACACGGCGCGGATCCTGCGACCAAGCATACCGCACCACCAAATCAGTCGAGGGGACACCATTTTCCCGGAGGAGCAAATCCGCGATACCCTGAATTCGGCTGAGTGGAGACGGATCTTCGAAGTCCATGAATCCGATTCCGCGAGATATACTGTCACCGTAAAGATGGACCACACGCCCATAGGCGCCACGATCAAAGTTGGTCCCATCGGCCTCCTGATCCCTCCGAAGCCGCTCCTCGGTCATGATCACATCCGGTTGGCTCTCAGACCCGGGGGCTTTTTCTGCTGACAAATTACCGCTCGCAAGTAACGCACCTGAAATCAAGACAATGATCCGGCGGCAGAATCTCTGAGAGAGAACGTTCATCCGTTTATTTGTCATTTTTATCAAAGCATGGTCATCCAACCTTACTTGGAACGTAGCGCGAAGTCTATTTGGTGGACTCTCATCCAACCGGCTAGACATCCAAGCATCCACAGACGCAGGGAATTGTTTTTCTTGTGCGATTTAGAATTCCGCCACAATTCGGCGATGGAATCCTGATTGAAAGCCGCGGCAGGCAGCTCGGCCGTGACCGCTTCAGACACCGCGCCCAGCCGGCCGCGGAACCATCTCGCCAGTGTTGGACGCTCATTCCCCAGATACTGCGAGAATTCCGGTCCCCTTACCGCAATGAGGTCATGCTCCTTGAAAATTGCCCCCTGCTTCGCCCACACCGTGCGAAGTGGAATTCCTCCGAAAAGCAGATCAACCATTTGGAGGCGTCGTTTTGGTTGTTTGCAAACCCAAAACGCTGAGAAAGAAACTAACGGAAATTATCTGAATTCCAAAAACCATGCACGTTCCCCCTGCGATGATGAGGCGCATATTCTCTGAGTAAGAAAGCGCTCCGAAATCTTGCTCTTTCCACATTAAGAAAGATCTTGCGATCAGAAGGATCCCGGTGATCAAAACAATCGCACCGGCCAGAATTCCTTTCTCGAGATTAAAGAACTTGAACAATCTCGAGAAGCGTTCGTCGTTCGGAAGGAGGCCCGCGTCAATTGCGAAAATCTTTGCCGAAATGGCTTGGGCAAACAGTTGGGCACCCGCAATCATACCCATAGCCGCGAGCATCATTGTCCCAGTATCGAGCGTGACCCGGCCAAGGGAGATCGTAGAGAAAAACAGGGTGACTGCCAAGGCTCCACATGCCAGAACGGCTGCGAGTCCCGGAATCAAGAAAAGCCATCGCGGAGAGTAGATGAGCATGAATCTCAGGTGCCGCCAACCGTCACGCCAGCTCCGAAGGTGGGGCGGCCTAGAGCGGCCATCCTTGTACAGTGTGATGGGAACCTGAGCGATTTTCATCCGCTTGAGATTCGCCTTGATAACCATCTCCGATGCGAACTCCATTCCGGTCGTGCAGAGATCCATGCGCAAGGCGGCCTCTCGAGGGAATCCGCGCAAACCACAATGGAAGTCATGAGCTGGACAGTGGAAGAACAGCCTTCCGACTGTGGAGAGAACGGGGTTACCGATCCAGCGGTGCTTCCACGGCATGGCGCCGGGCATGATGCGTCCGCCTCCCCCAGGCATCCGGCAACCCATCACGAGGTCATTTCCTTCTTTGAGCTTTTCGACGAACGACTGGATCTCCGAAAAGTCATAGCTGTCGTCGGCATCACCCATAACAATCCAACGGCCATTAGCCGCGGCGATTCCTTCACGGAGAGCGCTTCCATAGCCTTTCTCGGCGACGTCAACAACCCTGGCGCCCGATTCCGCCGCGATCCGTTGTGAACCATCGGTGCTGCCATTGTCCGCAATGAGGATTTCACCAGAGACCCCGGCCTTTTCAATCCCCTGTCGAGCCTTGCGAATGCAGGATTCAATCGTTTCCGCCTCGTTAAGGCATGGCATCAGGACGGTCAATTGCGGGCGGAGGTCAGCTGACATGATTGGACTTTGCAAAGACGAACAAATGATTCAAACCCAATTGAAACCGCTTATGCAGGATCAGCGAAAACTGCGGCTCGTGAAAAATCAAGCGGGTATCAGAGGGTTGAAAGCCGAAATGCTCTTCGAGGGACATACCGTCTATGAGCTTTAAACATCTGAGTATATTCAGAAGGCGATCAACGACCGGGCTCGGGACAGTTATGACAAGCCGGCCGCCGGGCCGCAGCATTTCCCAGCAGGATTTCGCAAGATCCTCTTGTTGATAACGAGGGATATGCTCGAGTACGGCCAGCATTGAGATGACGTCCCAATCTCCTGATCGCGGGCGAATATCTGGAAAAAAACCCGGATGCAAGCTATAGGTTTCCCTTTCCACCTTCGCCGTCAGCAGAGGATCGATACCGAATCCCTTGACCAGCCGCGGGCCAAGGAACCTAAACATCTCCCCATCATGGGCCCCAACATCAATCAGACTTACCCTTCCCGGGATAGCTCGGGAGGCAACGCGAATCCGCCACCTTTGCAGCAAACGATCAATTGCCTTCATTCATTTCTTGCCGGTTTCACAAGTTAAAACCACCCAGAAAACAAGCGCGGGAAGCGCATGTCTAACTTTGACTGGGAAGCGGTGCAAAATCGATTTGGTGAGTCGTCATCCAGCCGGAAAGGCATCCCAAGGTCCAGAGCTGGAGCGAGTGGTCTCGCCTACGTGCACGAAACTCCCGCCAAAGACCGGCAATATACGGTTGATTAAATAGCGCAGCGGGCAACTCACCGGTAAGCTCTTCGAAAACATCCCCCAATTCTCCCCGAAGCCAGGTCGAAACGGGAGTTTGAAATCCGTGCTTGGGCTGTTCGATGACGTATTTTGGAAGCATGTCGGCATAAAGGTGCTTGAAGAATGATTTCCCTCCAACTTTCGGAGCGCGAATCTCAGCAGGAATCGGAATCACGAAATCCAAAAACTCATTATCCAGCAAAGGAACCCTGATCTCAGCCGACGCGCTCATTCCCGCTTTATCCCACATCATCAGACCACTATCCACAAGCCACGTCTCCAGATCCCCAATCATGTAGGTGTCCGCATCCTTGTATCCGTCCACTTCGGCATTCGTAAAAAATCTGCGCTGATTATCGTAAATGTGGCTAATGGAGTCCGATTCACACGAGTCAATGAGGAGGTCACGGAGCTCATTTCTGGTAAAAATATGCCTCCATTGAAGATGGGAATCCAGA
Organism: Terrimicrobiaceae bacterium; assembly: GCA_049317925.1. GTDB lineage: Bacteria > Verrucomicrobiota > Verrucomicrobiia > Chthoniobacterales > Terrimicrobiaceae > CAMASH01. The sequence goes on along the minus strand of JBMOHI010000025.1, from coordinate 9,099 downwards.
GGATCGCCAGAAGCAACCGCCGTAAATCTGCGAAACTTCTCCGCTCCTGTAAGATAACCATCAGATACGGGCAAAGCCCTTGAAAGCCAATGAAAGGAGGAGGCGACAGAACCCAGGTAGGGAAACCTTTGAAGAAACTGTGTGGCTTTATAAGTCGGATATCCCGAAAAAAGCTCATCGCCTCCGTTTCCTGCCAGCAGCACACGACAATGTGAACACGCCAGGTGGGAGGCCGCATGAATCGCAACGCACGTCGGAAGCATCTCGAGGTTGTCAAAGGTATGGAACAGCTCTCCGAGCCTGCTTTTGACCTGGCTGCCAGACAGCTCAACCTGATGGTTGATTACATTCCATTCGCGCGCGAGGCGGCTGACGATTTTATTCTCAGAGAAGGACTCCTCATTGTAAAACACGGTGAAAGTCTCCAGCCCATCGGTCAGTCGTCTCTCCCGCAAAGCCGCTAGAATCGACATTGAGTCAATACCCGAGGAAAGCAAAAGTCCGAACGGAACGTCCGCCACGGTCTGCCGCTCAACAGCATCTGCCAGCGCCGAGCGGACCTGGCTGGCCCATGGCTTGTTTTTATCAAACGTAACGCCCGGCTGGGCCGGAGCTTTTCCAATGGATCGAAAACAACGGACCTCCCTATTCAGCTCCAGGTCGATTGACACCGTTGTTCCCGGCTCCACCTGCCATACGCCTTTGAGGGATGTATCCGGACCAAAGACATAACCGGCGGAGAGAAACGCAAGGACCGCGGCCCAGTTTGCCTCGTTCGCCAGTCGCAATCCGGTAAAGCTTTTCAGTTCGGAGGAAAAGAAAAACACCCCGCCTGTCGTCAGGATAAACAACGGTTTGATCCCGACGGCATCGCGAGCCAGAATTAAGCGCCGGGCGGATCTGTCCCAGATGGCAATGCTAAACATCCCATTGAGTTTTTCAAAGACCTTCGATCCCCAAGTCGCATAACCATGCACAATAACCTCGGTATCCGATTGGGTCCGAAATACGCAGTGTCCTTCCAGCTCCCGGCGCAACTCGCGGAAGTTGTAAATTTCGCCATTGAAAATCACGCTGATGCCCCGGTCCGCGCTATGCATTGGCTGATTTCCTCCGGCCAGGTCAATGATCGACAGCCGATTCATGGCCAGGCCAATATTGTCCTCGAGCAGGATTCCTGTTTGATCGGGGCCACGATGCTTGATCGATGCAGCCATCGCCTCAAGGACCTCTCGATTCGGAATATTCCGTCCGAAAAAACCAGCTATTCCACACATTTGCTAATTGCGCACGCGACAAAGGGCCATCGTCCAGGGAAGCGGAAGAGCAACACGTTCAATGTGAAACCTTCCCTTTAAGAAGTTGAGGAAAGAACGCGCCGACCAGTGCTGGATGTGGCCGGGCGTATTGCCGGCCTCGGAAATGTAGGCCCCCCTCAAGAGATTAAGAATCCTCCAAATGGGCTCTCGCGGAACGCTGATCAAGAGATAAGGACGTGCCAGGGAAGCGAGCATGTCGAGGGCCCGCTCCGGATCGGGAAGGTGCTCCATCACCTCACAACACACGATTAATGATGCGGAATCACTGGCCGGCTGTAATTCGTAGATGCTCCCCTCGCGAAAGGGTATCACGAGCCCTCTTGACAAAGCGCCTTTCCTGGCTGTCTCAATGACTTCGGGGGAAACATCCAAACCGCGAACGGTCAGGCCCCGTTCGGCCAGCCGCATGGTCAACTCGCCTTCGCCACACCCGATTTCGTGAACATCACTCGCTTTTGTCAGATCCGCGAGCCGGTCAAAGTTCAACAGAAAGGACGCCATTAAATGCCGTTCAATGATGTTTCTGCTTTTGTACTTATCGTAATAATTCCCGGCAGGCTGAAACTGAGACCCCTTCATTTCTTTGCGTCCTTGTCCTTGTCTCCCATCTCAAAAAGCCGGAGCCTTATCTCCTCAAGCAGCCTTCGATTCACCGAAATCAAATCAGCCAGAATTCCACCCAAGCACAGGAAGGCGGAGACGCTCAATAGCGCGGTTCCGATGGTCAGGGATTGGATGTAGCCAGCCCCATGTCCCGTCGCATACAAAAACAAAAACCTTAGAACGAGAATCAATCCGGGCAGGCCGACCAGGGCGGCCAGGAAGAGAAAGAGCCGAAGCGGGCGGTAGATAATGTAAATGCGTACGATCGTGAACACGGACCTCATCACGTAATCCGCCGTGCTTTTGACCAGCCGGGACGGGCGAAGGGGGGAGTTCGTATGAATGGGCACGGAAACAATACGGAGATTTTGCAGGCCGGCCTGGATGATGGTTTCCAGCGTGTAGGTATAGCGATTGTAAACAAACAACCGCTTGGCCGCCTCCCGGCTTACGGCGCGGAACCCGCTGGGAGCGTCCGCGATGCTGGTGTTGCTGAGTCGCCGGACCGTCCAGCTGCCGATCGACTGAAGCAGCTTCTTGAGCGGCGAAAAATGTTCCGTTTCCTGAATGGGGCGGGCGCCGATGGCAATGTCGGCCCGGCCTTGCCACACCGGTTCAACCAGGCTGGCAATATCCGCGGCGGCGTATTGATTATCGGCGTCGGTGTTGACGATGATATCCGCTCCTAGCTCAAGGGCTTTCTTAAGTCCGCTGATATAAGCCGTCGCCAGTCCCCGGTTCGAAGCATGGACCACAAAGTGTTGGACCCCATTGGCCCGGGCCACTTCCAGGGTTCTGTCGGTCGATCCATCGTCGATGATAAGCACATCGACTTTCTCGATGTCAGGCAAGGTTTTCGGAAGCTGCGAAAGGGTAAGAGCCAGGGTTTCCTCCTCATTGTAACAGGGAATTTGTATGACAACGTGAGACATGGAGTCGTAAAACTATTCTCCCGCCACCCTGATCGTCCAGGGTTTGCCAAAATAGACCGGGTTGATTGCGGGAAAATCCTCATCTCCTTTAACCAGGGCAGCCACATCCCGGGTAAAAAAGATCCGGCAATCAAGCAGGAAGGGCGCACCGTGCCGCAATTCCTCCGGAATCTGAACAACGAGGCGCTGATGATTGATGGAGAAAGGCACAGGCTTTGAATTACAGGTAATATGCGAAACGATCCCCTCGGGAAATGACGAATCGAGCGGAATTTCGACTTCAAGGGCCGAATTCCCGCCGGACAACAATCCGGCCGGAATCCAGAACTGCAGGTGATTATCATAGTCCGGTTCCAATCCTGCCAGCGGATTATCTCGCAGGGGTGCGGGCCACAAATCATGAATGTTGCTGAAGGCCGCGATGGCCTTGGAGTCCAGGCTCAACAAACGCTGGTCAGAATCGAGGGTCAGTCCGTAGGCCTTGAGATTCCTCCGCAGCGCCGCCCCAGGATCCGCCACGTGCAAGGCTTGCTTCGGGTGCAGGATCGTTCCCGGAAGCGGCAATGCATTGGCGAGATCCGTGGGGAAGAGTTCTGTCACGACAGCCGCCACCCGACCTGACTGGAGAGCGGAATCGATTGCCTCGGACCGCAGGAGAACAAAGTTGTACTCGGGCAGTTCCCTTGGCAGAACAAAAGCCCATGAATCAACTCGCCCGACATAGCCAATGGATTCTCCGGTCGGGACGGCCTGCCTGATGACCTCACGTTGTGGCACCCATCTTCCTCCCAAATGAAGGTCGAACGGTGTTTTTCCCTCTTTGACAGCCGCACTGAGCGACTTTCGCTCCGGCTCCAACTTAATGCAAAAAAACATAACCCAAAGCGCGAAGATGGCGCAGGCAATGGCCACGGTGTAGCGAATCCAACCACTCCCTCCAATCAGACAGGCGAGCGGAGGAACCAAAATCGGGATAAACTGGACAAAATACCTGATGTGGGTGGGCCCCCAAGGAGCATTTATGCAAAAAATGACGAGGGTGGAAAAGCCGATGAGGATCAATCCACCACCCAGAAGCGCCCGGTACTCCCGATGGCGGATGAATTGAACCAGCCATAGCAATCCGACCAAGGGGGCTGCGGACATGATGAAGAATCCCAGGACGCCAAAGCCGGCCCTGTTTTCGTCGGTGTATATCCTGGTAAGATTGTCGTCATCGCGGAATGAGGATAGAGTTCCCACACCGAGTTTCAGCATGCGATCGATTTTCCAGATGGCTTCGCGCTGAAGGGTTGGCCAACGCTCGGTCGGGAAGGATTGCAATCCATGCCAGCTAAGCGACTGATAGAATGACAAAACAAAAGTCCTGAGCGGGGAATAGAGTTCTGCCGGCAGTTCGGCATGCTTGATCAGAGTTGGCTTGCTCAGCAGAGGAGATCCGTGATCGCGATAATTCTGAATGTAGCCGTATGAGCCGAGAGTGATAAATCCCAGCAGGCACGCGAGGAGAATCTTCCGGCTCCGCGCCCACCATTCCTTCCACCCCAAAACCAAAGGTGTCGCAAATCCGAATAGCGCCATTGCGGGCAGGAAAAGCAGAACCGTGAATTTCATGCCGACGGCGAGACCGAGCGCGATACCGGTCAGGGCGGACGACCGATTGACCGACGGACCATCTGCCTGCGGTCGTAGCGCAGCGGCTACGAAAGCGACGCAACTGACGACGCACCCCCCGACGAGCAGGTCATTCCCCGACGTTCCCATTTGATAGATCGCAGCCGGAAACCCGATGCAGATGACGGATGCACAGGCGGCGGTGACGCGATTGCCGCCGCAAAGGACGGTCAGGCGGTAAATGCCGAGCGCGATCAGCGCCGCACCAATCACTTGAGGCAGATGCATCCATTCGTAGCCAATTCCCATCGCCATCATCCACATAAGAATGACGGAAGAATTGGGGGGGAATTCCTTCCAGCGAAAATCCTCCACGGGCAGATAGTTCAGGCTGCCCTGCTGGAGCCAGTAGTAGGCCCGCGGCAAATGATACGAAATGGCATCCTTGTTCATGGAAGGAAACGACCGGTAAAACTCGGTGTTTCCGGCAATGAGCCAACCCACCAAAACGACCAAGCCGAGCACAAACCAAGCCGACTTCCGCCCGTCTCCCCGGAACTTTCCAGCAAGTTCACGAAAGGAAACGACGGGGGGTCTTTCCCTCCAAACCCAGACCGCAATCGTGCCGACGGCGAGAACGAGCTGTCCGCAGAGCAGGCTGATCGTGCTGATCCCGAAGGTGTCCGATAGGCAAACAGAAACAAAGATGATTTGCGCAATTCCGTAATTGAGAAAAGCCAGCGCTTTTTCCGGAAGCGAAGGCAACGGAAATATGGCAACCAGCAGGGCGGCGGTCGCGATCAAGGCGGCGAGGGCAATAAGGGCAATCATTGATGGATCATGCGGCGGGACACTCCGCCCTTAATTTGGCACTGCGGATATCACCCAGGGCGCACCAAAAGAAATTGCATCGGGGAATTTGCGATCACTTTCGAGCATGGCGGGAGTCGTGGCTTTGAATTTGACAAGGACCAACTGAACTGACGCCTCATCGACAAGGACATTTGGACCAAGTTCAAAAGTGAGGACTCCATCCTTGATCAGGTATGCCACTTCGCGAGTGTTGCACGTGACGCCGGTTATCAGCTCGGCCGGAAAAGGCGGCACCAGAGGAATTTCCACCCGGATTCGCGCGTTACTTTGAGAGGTACGCACCGGGCTTACCGGGAGGAAAATCTTCAAGTAATCCAACCCTTGAGGATAATCCTGATGGATGTGGGAGAATGCCTCAATCGCACGGGCACTCATCACAAGAGAGCTTTTGTCGGAAGACAACTCCAACCCATAGGCGGCGAGATTTTCCGACAGAACCGATGCGGGATTCATCACGTAGAGGGATTGTTTCGGGGAAAGCATCGTTCCCGGCAGAGGCAGGACCTGCGTCTCAAGCGTGTCCGGCAATTCAGTGAGGACAGCGGCCACACGTTCTGACATGAGCGCGGACTGAATCTCCTCCGGCTTTAGGAGAATAAACTGATAAGAGGGAAGTTCCCGCGGCAGCACAAACGCCCAGGAGTCAAGCCTTCCGGCGTAGCCGATTTTCGCACCTTCCGGGACCGAATTCTTTAGGAGGTCGACCTGAGGCAGCCAGCGGCCATCAAGGTGAAATTGAAGTGCGCCCCTTCCATTCATTGCTGCCGGAAAAAGTGACGCTCTGGAAGACTCCGCCACGACGCAATAAAACATGATCCAGAGGGAAAAAATCGAGACGACAAGGTAGAAAATATTCCGCAACCAAGCGGGTACAAAATCAAGACAGATTACGGAAGCGACCAAAAGGGGAACAAACTGCACGAGATATCTTAGCGAGGTTGATATCCATGGAGTGTTGATGAAAAGCAGCATCAATGCAGACAATCCTATCAAGATCAGACCGCTTTGCAGCAACTTGACGGCACTCCTTGTTCTAGCGAACTGATAAAGCTGAAACAGGCCAAGAAACGGCGACGCCACCAATATCAGAAAACCAAATACTCCAAAACCAGCAAGATTCCCATCCGCAGTGAATTCGGTTAGCAGGTGACTGTCGTTAAAGCCTGCCACTTTGTCCAAACCAAGCCCGAATTTTTGATCCAACAGAAGGATGGTTCTTTGTTGAAGGCCTGGCAGCAGGTTGTCTGGATTCTTTTCGATTCCGTGCCAACTCAGGGTCTGATAAATGGATAAGACAAGACGCTGAACCACGGTGCTTGGTGGAAGTTTCGCAATTAACTCATTTGCAGCCTTGCTGAAGGTTGGCGAACCGTGATCCCAATAGTTCTGCACATAGTTATAAGACCCCAGGGCCGCGCAGGCGATGGCTCCGAAAACAAGAAGGCGGCTGACACGGGGCCACCAAGTCTTCCAGCCCAGAACGAAAAGGGCCCCGACTGCAAAAAGCAGCATGCCCGGCATTACCAAAACGAAAGTCAACTTTGTTCCGATGCCCAAGCCGACGGAAATCGCCGTCTGGACTGAGGCCCTACGAATAGCTGCCGCATCCAGGGAAGGCTGGAATACCTGCGCAAAGAAGACAACGCTACTAACAACCAGTCCTCCGACCATGAGATCATTTCCCGAGGTACCCATTTGATAAATCGTCGTGGGAAATCCCACACAGAGTATCGAGGCGCACACCCCAGCCAAACGATTACCCCCGCAGAGAGTTGTCAACCGATAGACGCCGAAGGCAATCATCACCACGCCAATGACTTGTGGAAGGTGCATCCAGCCATAACCAATTCCAACCGCCATCAACCACATCAAGGTGATCGAAGAGTTCGGAGCGAGCTCGTTCCAACGAAAGTCGTTGCAGGGAAGATAGTGGAGGCTACCTTGCTGCAACCAATAATAGGCCCGCGGGAGATGATAGGCGAGCGCGTCCTTGTTCATCGAAGGAAGCAGCCGGTAGAATTCTATATTGGTCACAAACAACGCAATTCCGGCCACCGCCAAACCCGCTGCAAGCAAGGTTACTTTTTGGTCAGCCCCCCGGAACCTCTGAACAAACTGCGTGAAGTGGAAAACGCGCGGCTTGCGCTTGATAATCCAAATCCATACCGCCAGTGCCATCAGGACGAGCTGACCAATCAAGAAAGACGTGGTCGAAATGCCGAACGTTTCCGAGAGGCAGATTGAGAGAAGGACAATCTGCGCCAGACAATAATTCAGAAACGCCAACACCCTCTCCGGGATGGTCGGCAGAGGGAAACTGGCAACGGCCAAGCCGGATGTCCCGAATAGCGCCCCGATGGCAATAAGCGTGATCATGAAACTCTCAGCCGGCAATTCATCCGGCAGGGGACGACTTATTTCAACGGGGCCAGATCAAGCCGGCAACCGCTCAGACCGAAGCGTCTGAAATCTGGGAGGGCCTGCTTTAGCTTACTCCGCCGGAACTCTCGATCCGGAAACGGGCTCGCCATCGGCGTTAACACCGGAAATTTTGTTCCCGTCCGCGGACAAGGTCAGCTTGTCTTTTCTGATGGACTGCCAGAGGATGGAGAATTCGAGTTTGGCTTTGTCGGTCCATTCCCAGTCGCCCAGTTTCTGATCACCGCGCCAAACGGTGGAATCCGGTTTGACCACGATGATGTCGCTGTTGAACCACTTCCACGACCCCACCGGACTGTCGGCGGCAGATGCTTGACCCTGAAGGAGGGTGACGAAAAGGACGGCCAGAAGAGGAAGGATGAAGCGTGTGGTTTTCATAGGTAAAGAGATGGGAATTTTATGGGATAATCGACCCATTGCAACAAAAGATGCGAGAAAAGTTCGGAGTCGATTTCCGTCCTACGGTTCTCAACGGAGGCCTGATCCTTCTTGCGGAGGCGGCGGGCAGGAGATGTCCGGCAGTTTGATTTCCTGCCTATTCAGAAGGTAGTTCGCCAGTTGCCAGTCGCTTTCGTTGTTAATGTCCATGCCTTCGGAATCACGGGTTAGAAAGGGATGGATGACATCCCCGGAAATCGTGCCCGACTCCAGCACCCGGCTCCAAGCGATCTCGAGGCTGGCGTTTTGCACGAAGATCTCAGGGAGGGCCGCATACTGGCAACTGTGCCACGGCGTTTCCCCGTTGGAATAGGGCAGCACGGGCGTCATGATGTTCCCTCGGATCACCCACATTTTTCCCGGATGCTGGGCGCATTTTTCCACGGCCCGCAGGGAATCGATGCCTTCGTGCGCGAGAAACTCCGTCCAGGCCCGGCGGATGGTCTCCGGCAAACGAAAGGGACTAGTGGGGCGGAGGATGCTGAAACAGTCGAACCGCTGCCCTTCGTTGGCAAAACTCTGGAGGGCATGCTTGATCCACTCGATGTCGGGCGATTTGTCGCCGGAGAACTCGGGCGGGCGGAGAAAGGGAACTTCGGCGCCATAATGACGGGCGATCTCCGCGTATTGCGGGGAGTCGGTCGAGACCACCACCCGCTGGAAGACCCCGGAATCAAGGGCCGCCCGAATCGAGTAGGCGATCATCGGGTGACCGCCGAGCAGGCGGATGTTTTTGCCCGTGACCCGCTTGGAGCCCGAGCGGGCGGGAATGAGAGCAAGAGCGGTGGGCGTCGGGGAATCGGACATAAAGGAAGGTGGGATTAGCTACAGGCGATGGCGTGGGCTTTTTGGCAGACAGCGAGAAACTTCTGCGCGAAAAA
>JBMOHI010000024.1:0-13842 GCA_049317925.1 Terrimicrobiaceae bacterium | reverse complement strand
CCGGTTTAATCTGGCCCACAAGATTCCCACCTGGCTGCCGCTGCATGCCCGCATCGTGGAATTTGCTTCGGCCTTCTCCGTCTACGCCCGCGACGGACGCACAATGGCTCTGACCTTTTTCCTCAGTGTCCCCGCGCATTTACTGAATTTTCTCGCGTTTTATTTTGCCGCCCGGGCATTCGGGGCCTTCAGCCAGCCATCCGGGGTGCTGGATATCTTCTCTGTTTTGCCAATCATCAATACGATTACGGCGCTACCGATCAGCTTGTCGGGAGTCGGACTGCGCGAACAACTTTTCTACGACCTCTTCCACACCCTCTTCGGCACTTCGGAGAGCATCGCCGTCATGATTTCGATCACCGGTTTCATGATGACGGTATTCTGGGGCATCGTCGGCGGACTGGTCTATCTGGCCTATCGTCCAAGCGGCGGACTGCACCTCAAGGAGATCGAAGAGGAAGTCGAAGCCGTTGAGGACGCCATCGAAAAGCAGGCGTGAAACGGCCCCGCGTCATTGCCAATTTTGCCCTCACGGCGGATGGCAAGGTTTCTACGCGGAATTTCACCGACACCACGTTCACCAGCCCGGCCGACAAGCGGCGGCTCAAGGAAATCCGCGCCCTCGGCGATGCCCTGCTCGTTGGCGGCCGAACCGTGGCGGCGGACACCATGAGCATGGGGCTCTCTGCCGCCGACCTGCGCGAAGAACGCCTAGCCAAAGGCCGGCCGGCCGAACCCCTCCGCGTCATCGTTAGTAACGGAGGCGCACTGGATCCGGCGGCAAAAGTTTTCCGCTCCAAATCCCGGCCGCCCGTCGTTTTCTCCACGCGGCTGATGCCCGAATCGCAGCGGAAAAAACTTTCGCCTCTCTGCGACCTTTGGCTTTTTCCGGAAAAGTCCGTCCCTCTCGATTCGGTTCTGACGATTCTTCACCGTGACTATGCCATCCGCACGCTGATCTGCGAAGGAGGCCCGAGTCTCTTTCGTTCTCTGCTCGAAGCCGGAGCCATTGACGAACTCCGCCTCACCTGGTGTCCGCTGGTTTTCGGCGGAGCCGGAGCGCCCACCCTCACCGGTCTCCCCGGTGATTTTCTGAAAGCAATCCGCCGCGCCCGCTTGAAAAAAATGGATACCGTCGGCTCCGAGTGTTTCCTGACCTACACGTTCTGAACTTGGTTGCCAGAAGGTGATTGCAACCTTCGTTCCCGTTCCTTGCTCAGGGCACGTCAGCTTCCTGAATCGGATCGATGCCCATATCGCGGGCATCCCGAACGTTAATAATCAGACAGCTCATATTCTCGGAGTCAGCAAAATCTTCCGCATGCTCGGCCATGCTCTCCTTGCCCAGTTTGACGGCATGGTCGAAGCTTGAGTTGCCAACCACAGTGGTTTCAATCGGAACGAGAAACTCCAATTCGGCCGCAGTCGATTTATAGACTCCAACATAGGCGTGGCCGGGCACGCAGATGATGACGGGATTCAAACCGATCTTCATAAAGAGGGACGCCATCATGACCGTCCCGTCGATACAGTTGGCCTGACTCGTGTCGAGCGATTCCCCCACGAAGCGGATATGCTGAGTGAAGATGGTTTCTGATTCCCCGGAGGCTCCCGTGATGCTCGAGTACTTGAAGCCCATGTCCTGCAGCGCCTTGTAGATGGCGGTGGCCTGCTTGACCACGTCACCGCGTGTTCCTTGATAACCGATGAAAGAGTCCACGTAGCCTTGCTTGAGGGCGTAGCCGAGAATTTTGTCCAGCGCGGGATTATTCTCATTCACATACGCGGCGAAAAGAAAGCGGGTGTTGATGAACTCGTCGTTGTGGGTGAGGCCAAGCACGCAATCGTTGATGCTCCGCACCTCGAACCGCTTCGTGTCTTCGTATTCCCCGTCGGCGGTTTCGACGGTGACGTGGGCCGTGTCGAATCCCTTTTGTTTATGTTTGAGGAGATTGGAGACATCGTAGCGAAGGAGGGGCATGACGCTGTAGGTCTTCCCCTTCTTCGGCAGGGTGGCTTTGATGGTGGACTTCTTAAAGAAGTCGGTCTCTTCCACCGTCACCTTGACCTCGAAGTCGTCTTCCGGAGCAGTAATCGAAGCGCCGATCATTCCAATCGGGTCACCGATTTCGGTTTCCTTCATGTCCTCTTCCTTCATGAAGCCCCGCATGCCCACGACAATCGAAGGAAAGATGGTATCCTCGAAGGGCATTTCAATTTCCCAATCCAACGCATACGTCGAGGCCGGGAGCAAGACGGAGGCAAGAAGCAGAGCGCGGCATCGATTCATTCGCATGGGAAAAACGGACTTACTTTAATCCGGTGAGCAAGTTTTTGAATTCGGCCTGCCTGCCCGCGACGGCAAGCGTCAGGGTCAAGGCGAGCGCAGGATTGCGAGGGTCGGAGATCGAGATTTCGAGGCGATCGGCGCCGTCTTCTGCCAGGGCTTGCAGAAGAGAACGGGGCACGCTCTTGGCTTTCTTACTGACCTCGGAAACATTGAACGTGAACGCGTCGATCTCGGAGTAACTTCCACTGGCGACCGTTTTCAAAATGAGGGGCGGTTTGCCCTTGCGGGTCAGGGTCAGGCGAACCGCGGGAGCGGCCACGGCATCGGGTCCCTCGAAGTCGGCAAACGGAAAGGCCTTGAGTTTCGAAGCATTTTTGACGGTGAGATCAAAGCCAAGGGTGCCGGCACTCGTTTTGTCCCAAGTCGGATCGCAGCCGAAGACCACGATGATCGGCGTCGACTTTCCAAGGAGGTCGGCACTGGCGGAATAGGTTAAGGATTGCCGCGAGTTTTGGCTGGACGGGGTCCATTTTTCTGCAGACCCCGCGTGAAGCGTGGAGGGGACAAACAGGGCGGCGGCGAGGAGGAAAAGATTTGAGGTGCGTTTTAACAAAGAGGGGGTCTCGTTTCTTGTCATTTCCAGGCTGGCTGGGATGTTGTTCTGACTCCGGGAAGAAAGGATCCTTTCGGTGGCAAGGGTAATCATGGCAATCGGACGCAGCGAACGCATTTTCATAGGTCAGTAATCACAGCTCGTTGTGGGCTGTCAAATCCTAGGTTCCGTAGGCCGGAGGCAGAATCTGAAAAACGGCCTCGCGCCCGGCGTCGGCGCGCAGGGAGCGATAGCCGAGAAATTCACTACGGACCTGAGACTGCCTTTCCAGACCGAGGAGAGCAGCAAAAGCGGAAGAGGCGTAAATCAACCCGGCGGGGGTCAGAGCAGCAAGATCGTCAGCCAACGCAGGATGTTCACCCCGCCCGACCTTCCCGCCGGTCAGGGGATGCGCCCTCAAACTCACCGGACCACTGTGCAGGCCCAGCGCACCAGCTACCATATCGCCCATCTGCGAGTGAATCCCGAGGGCGCATTGAGCCGCCGTGGCGAGCGTGGGAAAATAGAGCCTGACGCGGACTCCACCGGTCTCACAGTGAATCGTCTGGAACCCGCTGACAACCTTGGCCAGCCGGGCCTCGCTTTCCTCACCGGGCCGGAGCGAAAGACTGAGAATCGAAAGCAACTCGTCGGGCACGCTTTCCGGCGACGGCGGCGGCAGCACCCGGTCGTTTCCCGGCAAATCGATAAGGGAAACCTCAACCCCACATTGACGGGCCAAAGCAACGTAATCCCCTGTTCCCCCGCTGCCGGATTCGGCCGGAACTCCATCCCAGACCGCAAGGAGGCGGAGGTCCGAGCCAAGCTGACGGGCCCGCTGGCTGGCCGCTCCAAGCAGAAGGCGGTTGCCGTAAGCGAAATCCCCCGCCCCTCCTCCCGCACGCGTCGCACAGGTATATTCGGTGGCCCGAGCCGTAACCGCACGGAATCGCTCAATCCATCCGGGCTTGTCGACACTCGCCCTCACGAAGTCCTCCTCTGCCAAGGGCAGATGCACAAACGTCTCGAGCCCGGCCTCCTGCATGCACTCCAGAAACAGCACATCCGCGCCATCGGCGGCGGCCGAATATCCGAACCCTGCCCCCGCTTCCGCAATGAACTGCCGGATGCGCTCTTTGACAACCGGCGCGAGCTCTTCCGGAAACCGCGGATTCGCCCGGCCCACTCCATCAATCCGATGGCCTGTAAAGGCGATGACGCCAGGCAGGGGAAAGCAATTGTCGAACTCGGAGGAGGCAAAGCCCAGTTTCGCCAACACCAAACGCGCCTGGGCTCTGGTGGTGGCGAGGTGGGCATGAGGCACCGGGGTTCCGCTCCCGCGCCCGGCCCGGGCATACGCGGCCCGGGCCGACTCGATCTCCCCGGCCAAAAGCAGACACTCTGCCTCCGTCGCTTGATCCCAGTAGCCGGAAGAATCCGGCCGCGACCGCAGCAGAGCCAATACGTCAGCGGCAATCGTGCGGGCTTCCCCATCCCGGCCGAGAAACAACGCCATGCTGGCGGCATTTACACCGGGAAAGGTGCGATCCCCCTTAGTGGTGGTGTAGTCGAGATGGTAAAGGTCAAAGGATTCCCGGAGATAGTGCTTCTCACCTGAAGATTTCCAAAGGTCCTTGAACGTCCGCGCCAGCAAACTTTTTGCCTCTTCCGCCTCCGCCAACACGGTCTGTTTTTTGTTCAGCAAAGCCTGAGCCGTCTGCGGAGCTCCGCTTCGCGCCGCTCCCAGGGCGCGGGTCAAAATGAGGGCCACGTCATCTCCGAAAAACTGTTCCCCTTCCTCGGCCACTTCGCTAGTCAGATAATTGTCGCCCTGATCGAGGAAACGGCGGGAGAGAGCCCGATAAATCCCGGGGTGCAGACGCCAATACGGCCGCAGGCGCTGATTCCACAAACCCCGTAATTCCCGCGATGTGATCGCCTCGCGGGACTCCAAGCGTTGGAGCAGACCCTCCACCTCCGCCGCGACGCCATCCAGGGTTTTCGGCGCGGGCGGACCGGATTTATCTTGCATGGAAACCGAGCTTTCGAAAGTCATCAGACGCCCTTATATGAATGACAAAGCGGTCCCCGCAATGACGTTTGAGCGCACGACCCGCTATTCCATCGCGAGCCTCCTCTGGTCGATCCTGCTTGTCGGCGGACGGCTTTTGCCGCGGATCCTGACCGGCCGCGCCACCGTGGTGGAGCGCGAGACCGTCCGTCAGGTTCTGGGTTTCCTCGGTGGCACCGCCCCGGCGTCGGCGCTTACCACATTCATTTATGGACTCGCGGCCGCCTACGGGGTGATTGGCCAGGCCGGTAGCGCGGAAGCGTTTCAAACCCTGGTCCTCCCCAGACTCGGCGGGGCTTTCATCCAATTTGTCATTCCCTTCGCCATTGCCAACCTGGTGGTTCTGAAGGGCGTGGTCGGCCTCACCTCCGACATCGCCAGCATGCGGGTCTCACAAGAAGTTGACGCGCTCGAAGCGGTCGGACTGCACCCGGCCGAGATGGTTTTCGCCCCGCGAGCCATTGCCCTAATCATCACGGCCCCGGCCCTTGCCGTGATCGGCGTTTATGCCGCCTGCCTCGGCGCTTGGCTGGTCTCCTGGCTGGCGGTCGGGGCGGATTTTCTGGATTTTGTCACTGCGTATTCGAGCAGCATTACCTCAGGCGCTTTGCTGCTCACCGTAACCAAGCTGGCCATCACCGCCACCGCCATGGCCATCATCAGCGGATACTTTGGCTTTCTCGGGGCGAAGGCCGAGAGCGGATTCGTTGGAAAAATCACGACGTCCGCCGTGGCTACAGCAGTCTTTTCCACCACCATCGTGAATTTGTTCCTGACCCTGCTGACCGCCGTCCTCGGAATCGAATGAATGCTGCCCCCCCGCTCTCGGTTCAGTCGCTTTCCCTGGGCGGGCCCCCGCTCACGTTCTCCGTCCAGCCTGGCGAGATCCTGGCCGTTCTGGGCGACAATGGTGCGGGCAAAAGCCTTCTGCTGGCCCATCTCGGCGGCCATCTGCGGGTTCCGCCGGGTTCGGTGCAGGTCGGCGGACGCGAACTGCGCACCGCGCTCGCGGAGGTTGGAGTCGTTTTTCAACACTCCGGCCTTATCCGCAACATGACGGTTTTCGAGAACATCGCCCTCCCTTTTCTGGTTCACGGTCTCGACCTCGATGACGTTCTTCAGGAAAAAGTGCGCCTGCGCTTGCGGTTGCTGGGATGCGAACACCTGGCGGACGAGGACGTCAACCATCTCAGCGAGGGCGACAAACGCTGCGTCGCACTGGCGCGCGCCCTCGCCGGTCCCACCCGCCTGCTCCTTGCCGACGAGCCGGTCGGCGCCCTTGCCCCGGCGAAGAAAGCCCTCGTGGAGGAACTCCTCACCAGTCTGGTCCGGACCGGTGTCCTTACCGGCCTTGTGTTTGCCACCCAGGATTTGGATTTCGCCCGCCGAGTCGCAACCCATTTTCTCCTTCTGCATGGCGGCGGGCATACCTTGCTTCGCCGGGAAGATGCCGCGCAGAATGAACAATACCAGGCATTCACCATCCGCACCTTGTGAAAAAGAAACTCGAACTCCAAACCCTTATCGTTCTGCTCTGCGTCCTGGCCATTGCCGGCGCCTGGATCGGCATCCAGATCACCAAAGATAGCCTAGGCGTCTGGAGCGAAGCGTCGGAATTGCACTTCACCACCCCCAACCTTCTCGGCCTCGGGCCGCGTTCGGAACTGCGCTGTTCCGGAGCCGTCATCGGCCACGTGCGCAAAGTCACGCCGTCCATCGGACCGGACGGCGAGGCCCTCTTCACGCTGGTCGGCGGAGTCAAAAAGGATTTCGCGGACTGGAAGTTCGCCCCCCTGGGCCTGGTCAAGGCCGGAGTCGTGCAATCGGCCCTCGCCCCCAGTTCGATCACCCTCGACCTTTCAACCGACTCCGACGCGGTCCAGGCCCGGAATCCGCGCCAAGGTCCGCCCCCGAATCTGCTCCTTGCTAAGGAGAAATCTGAGAACGACTTCACCGATGTGGCCGTCCAATACCGGAAGCTCGGCGACGAGATTGACCGCACCATCCGCCAGTTCACCGAACCGCAGGACGGACGGACCAAATCCGTGCTCGAAGAGTTCGCCGAAGCTCTGCCCGCCGCCGCCTCGTCCCTTCGCCAGCTTGAGACCATGACCGCCAAACTTGAGCGCGATCTGAGCGAGAAGGGCAAGCTTGACCAGACCATTACCTCGCTCAATTCCAATCTCGCCAGACTGCAGATTCTGACCGATGAGGTCACGCAGACCGTGGGTGGCGTGCAGGGCAGGATGGATACCAGCCTGAAAAAAGTGAATGGCCTCTTGGATGAAACCACCGGCACGATGGTCGAATTGCGCTCCAAGATGGAGGGATTCGGCGGAACCTTTATGGGCCGGATGCTCGTCGGCAAACCAAGCGCGGCCGCCACGCCATCCCCCACTCCTAAAAAAACCCGTTAATCGGCTTGTTGGCCTTCGCGGCTTCGTTATTTTTTCGCCTCATGCAACCCGTCCCTCGCATTTTTGTCAGTGCCACCAGCCGCGATCTGCGCACCGCCCGGGGCCTGGTCTCGGAGGGACTGCGGCGCATGGAATGCCTTCCCATTGTTCAGGACGATTTTCCGCCCGACTACAAATCAGTGCGAGACATGCTGCGCACCAAAATCGCGACCTGCGACGCGGTGGTGCATCTGGCTGGTTTTTACTACGGAGCGGAACCGCAGCCGGTTCTGCCCGGACCGGACCGGCGCAGCTTCACCCAGATGGAGTACGAGATTGCGGTGGAGATGAAGAAGCCGTGCTACGTCTTCCTCTGCGGCCAGGACTTTCCATTCGACAAACACGATCCCGAACCGGAAGACAAACAGCAATTGCAGCGTGATCACCGCGCCAGGCTCCTGCAACGCGACGAACTGTTTTACGAGTTTGCCACTCCCGAGGAACTCTCCTCCCGCACGCGCGAACTCCAGCTTTCCGTCGAGAATCTCCGGGCTGAACTGGCCAGGGAACGGAGCCGGCGGCGGCTCACGCTCGGGGTTGCCGTAGCCGCCATCTTGATTGCCTTGGGCGGGGGAATCTACCTAATGGGTCGCCAGGGCGAACAAGCAAAGGTGATCGCCGCCACCAACCTCAAACTCGAAAAGCAAGGCGCTCTCATTGAGCAGTTGCTGGCCGAACAGGCCCGACTGCGCAAGGGTGGCGCGACCGACGTTCAGCAAATCGCCATGCAGGCCGAGCGGAACGTGGCCCAGGCCAACAATCAGCCGGTCGAGGACATTCGCCGCACGGTGGAGGATGCGATCGTCGAGGCCCAACAAGCCGTGGCCGACGCCCGCGCGGGCAAGGGCGGACTCGCCGCCGCCCTCCGCCGCGCTGCGGAGAAAAGCGCAAAGGGCAAAGTGGACACCGGGGCCAATCGCGATCTCGCCGCCGCCCTCCAGCGTCTGGCCGATGCCCAACTCGCCGCCGGTCATGTCAACGAATCCATTGATGCCCAGATCGAACGCCTGACTTTGATTGATCGCGACAAGCAGCCCGAGGTTTGGGCGCAGGCCACCGAGACACTGGCCCTCACCCTGTTTCACCGCGATGTCATGAGCAGCAAGCCCCAGGAAATGCTCCGTGAGGCGGTGGAATGGGCCAGGACGAACCCGGACCTCGGTCCGGAAAATCCGACCACACTTGCGCTCACCAGCAGCTTGAGCCGCATCATTGTTGAACCCATTGACGAGGCAGTTACGCTCAGCCGCTTCGTTCTGTCGGCGCGAGAGCGGGATCTGGGTCCCGACGATCCCCTGACTTTGCAGTCCACCGTCGATCTCGCCAATATCCTGACGTCGTCCGCCCGCCAGACACGGAGCAAGGACGACGCCGTGGAAGCAGAGGCCCTCTTTCGCCGTGCGGTCAAGGTCAGCAAAGCCAAACTCGGACCCGAGTCTCCCGCCACGCTCGATGCCATGTCGAGTCTGGCCTATGGAATCCGGTCCAGCAAACCCGAGGAGGCCGAGGAGCTCTACCAGACCATACTCGCCGTGCGGGAAAGGACCCTCGGGCCCGACGATCAGGACACCCTCAACCCCGTCTTGATGCTGGCATTTTTGCGCGAGGACCAAGGCGACTATCCCGGTGCGATCCGTCTGGCCCGGCGAGCGTTGGAGGCCAATGAACGCACCCTCGGTCCAGACAATCCAGAGTCCCTGACGAGCACAACAATCCTGGCCGGGCTGCTCAGCCGCAGCAAGAAAGAGGAGAATCTCGCCGAGACCGAGGCCCTTTATCGCAAGATCTTGGACATCCGTATTCGCACCTTTGGCGCGAGCCAACCTGACACGCTGGATGCCTTCGACAATCTGGCAACTTTTCTCCAAAACCACGGCCAGACCACCGAGGCAAAAGAGCTAAACCTGCGGCGGCTCGAAGAGCAGGGCAAAGTCGTCGGTGACGACGACACCGGCTACGCGCTCGAACTCTTCATTGCAGCCAGCCAGTATTTCATCGCGGATGATCCCGCCACCGCGCAACCCCTCGCCGAACGGGCCCTGAAGATCCAGGAGAGGAACCTCGGCCTCGACGACAAAAACACGCAGTCAACAGTCTCCTTACTAGCCAGCATCCTCACCGCCAACGGCCAGACCGAGGCAGCTGCAGCATTAAAAAAACGCGCCCTGCGTCCGGACGCCGCCGAGTAGGAGCAGACAGGTGCTGCGTCGCCACTTCGGGTTCCTGCTGGTCTTGGTCGCCGTGCGGACACTGGGCACGGCGGGATTCCGCGCCTACATTCCCTCGATCTCCCTTGCCGCCGCCTCCTATCGTTCAGAGCAGCTTTGACATTCGAACTCTTTCTCCTGGTCTGAATGTTTGAGTCCGCGGCTTCGTCAGCGCCCAAACATTTACGGCACAGCGAGAACGACCGGGGGCCCCTTGTCCTCTGCAACAGCTTCCGCAAGCAACGCCCTGACCGCATCGAGCCCCTCACCCTTGTCCGCAGAGACGGGTAAAACCCGAGCTTTGCGGAATTTCGCTTTGAAGCGTTTCAGGTTTTCCTTCGTTTCCGGCAGATCCATTTTGTTGGCCACAACAGCCCAGGGCCGCGCCGTCAGGGTGGGATCGTAGAGTTTCAGTTCGGTCCGCAGCGTTTGAAAATCCTCCACTGGGTCGCGTCCCTCGCTCCCCGCCATATCGAGCACGAAGAGCAGCAGTTTGCAGCGGACCACATGACGCAAAAACTCATGCCCGAGGCCCTTGTTTTCGCTGGCTCCTTCGATGAGGCCGGGGATGTCCGCCACAGTCGCACGCAGATAACCTCCAAGTTCCACCACGCCAACCACCGGATTCAACGTGGTGAACGGATACGGCGCCACCTTGGGATGCGCGGCGGAGATTCTGCTGAGCAAGGTGCTTTTCCCGGCGTTCGGATATCCGACCAGTCCGGCATCGGCGATAGTGCGGAGTTCCATGGCAAACCATCCTTCCTCACCCGTCTGGCCGTCCGTGGTTTTACGCGGCACGCGGTTGGTCGAGCTTTTGAAATGGGTGTTGCCCTTGCCGCCCTTGCCGCCCTGACACAAAACAAACTCCTGATCCGGCTGCCACAAGTCAGCCAGGGGTTCGAGCGTGCGCAGATCGAGATGAGCTTTTTTGACCGGCTCTTCCTCGTCGGGATCGGGCACGCGGAGATGGAATTCATCGGGCAGACGATAAACGAGCGTACCCACCGGAACCTTCACCACGGTGGACTCCCCGTTGCGCCCGTGCTTGTCCTTGCCCTGACCGTGCCCGCCCCGCAGCGCACGCAGATACGGCTCGTAGTACAAGGAGACAAGATTATCCACCTGCACATCCGCCTTCAAAATAATGCTGCCCCCATCACCGCCGTCGCCGCCATTCGGACCCCCGCGCGGGACGAATTTTTCCCGGCGAAAGCTGCAGCAGCCATTGCCTCCGTCCCCGGCCTTGGCCTTGATGCGGACCTGATCAACAAATTTCATAAGACAGTGATGGGTGATGAAAGGCCATCCGCCAATGACTAATGACCACTGACCAAGGACTCATAAAGCTCCACCGTCTGCCGCGCGATGGCCGGCCAGCCGAAAATCTCCTCCACCCGACGGCGTCCGGCCTGGCCGAATTTCTGCCGTTTTGCGGGATCGGCCATCAGTTCGTTGATCCGCATGGCCAGATCGCGGGAGAACCGCTCCGGGTCAAGCGGCTCGAACGGACTCTCGCTCATTTGATCAACGGAAACCAAATACCCGGTTTCGCCGTGCACCACGACTTCCTTGATACCTCCCACGCTGCTGGCGACCACCGCCGTGCCACAGGCCATGGCCTCCAGATTGATGATGCCGAAGGGTTCGTAAATGGAAGGACACACAAACGCGGCGGCGTTGCTGTACAATTCGATCTTCGTTTTGTTGTCGACCATCTCCTCGATCCAGATCACGCCCTCGCGCCTCCGCTGTGCAGAGGTCACCGCCGTTTTCATTTCCGTCGCGATCTCCTGGGTATCCGGCGCCCCCGCGCACAGGACCACCTGAAAATCAGGGTCCAGATGCTTAATCGCATTCACCAGGTGAATGATGCCCTTCTGGCGCGTGATCCTTCCGACAAACAGTACATACGGCTGCACCGGATTGATGCCGAAACGCCTGAGCGCATTCTTCGTCGCGACCGCATGGTATTCCTCCAGATCAATGCCGTTGTAAATGACATGAAGCCGCTCGGCCGGAACCCGGTAAAGCCGCTCGACATCCTTTTTTGTCTCCTGCGAGACCGCGATCACGGCATCCGCCATCTCGATTGCGGTTCGCTCCAGCCAGCAGGTAAAATCGTAACCGCCGCCCAGTTGCTCCCGCTTCCACGGACGCAAGGGCTCCAGCGAGTGGACCGTCACGACGAGCGGAATGCCGTAATTCAACTTCGCCAGAATACCACCCCAGTGCGAATACCACGTGTGGCAATGCACCACATCGGCCTGGATGTCCGTCGTATTGAAATCCTCACAACGCTGCAAAGCGCCGAACACCGACCGAAGTGGTTTCGGGCAGGTGTAGGCCTCCTGCACGAGCCCGAATCCCAGCACCGACAGATTTTTTTGCAGGACATTCTGATCACCAAAGCATCGCACCTGCACGGGAATCAGCTTCGCCAGCTCACGGCTGAGATATTGCACATGAACGCCCGCCCCTCCGTAGATGTTGGGCGGATATTCGTTGGTCAGCAGGAGGGCTTTCACCACCGGAGCGTAACAAAGATCAAAACGGGGGCAAGCCGTTCGACGAAGGTAAGCAGGTCCCGTTTACCCAAGAGCGGCCAAAAACCACACTCCAGCCGCTTTTCTCATGGAGAGCGATCGATCGTCGCCCTCCTACGCTCCCAGCAGCCAGGTGAGATTGCCCTCGACCGGACGCACCGCCGCGCAGGGATAACTCGATTTGCCGCTGAAGACTTCCTCGAGAATACCGTCCTTCCCCTTACTATTGACCAGGAAACACACATGCCGTGCCGCGTTCAGCAGCGGATAGGTAAAGGTGATGCGGTGGGTGTTGAACTTCGGAACAAAATTCGAGACCACCCAGCGATCCGTCACCCCCAGCGCGTCGGTACCGGGAAAAAGCGAGGCCGTATGGCCGTCATCACCCATGCCGAGCAGCAGGAGATCATGGCGGTAAATGCCATGACCGCGTGTCCGCTTACGCAGTTCCTCCTCATATTCCAACGCAGCAACAGCCGGATCGGCCTCGCCGCGAACGCGCAAGATGTTTTCCGCCGGAATCGGGGCATGGTCGAAAAACGACTCTTTGGCCATGCGGTAATTGCTTTGGTCGCTGTCAGGTGGAACACAACGTTCGTCGCCGAAGGTGACGATCCATTCCTTCCACGCATCGCGGCGGGCGGCCAAGGCCTGATAAACGGGTTTCGGCGTGTTACCTCCGCTGAGGGCGAGATGAAACTCGCCGCGTTCAAAGATGGCAATGTCGGCCTCGCGTTCGATGAGCGCCACGGCGTCTCGGACGAAGTCGGTGGAGTGGATGATTTCGGGTGTCATGGAGCCGTGGATAGTTGATTGTTGAGGGTTGAGCGGAAGAAATTACATCAGACGCACAGGCACGAGGAGTTGTAGCCGCCCAGCCCCCGCCGCGAATCCGCTCAACTCAATGCCCGTCAGCGAAGCCTTGCGGATGTTGAGCGCGTCGGGATTGGCCAAACCCAGCAGGGCGGCGATGGTGTCGCTAAAATCGGGTTCGTGCCCGACCAGAAGCAAGGAGTTGGTTCCGGCATGGACGCTCAATTCCGTCAGACACGTCTCCGGCGTCATCCCGCAAGCCAGCCAGGAGCCGATAACCACACTGGCCTGACCGAGTTTTTTCTCCACCGCCTCAGCCGTTTGGCGCGCGCGAACGACCGGGCTGCTCACGATCGCCTCAGGCAGCAGACCGTTGCGCACGAGAAACTTTCCCACCTTGGCCGCTTGTTCGAGTCCCTTCGGAGTAAGTTTCCGGTCAAAGTCGTTCCCGGCATCAGGTTCGGCATCGGCGTGGCGGAGGAAATAGACGATCATTGTTGGAGGAAGGCTCTCGCTAATTTGCGATTTGCCACGGATGAGGTCAAACCATTCGCCGTGGAAAATGCATCTGCTTGGCACGTCGTCTGCTATACTTTCCCGACACAACGACAACCATCCGTCCGTCCGGCCCGAACCCTGGTCAACAAATTGCTCGCGCGGGCGGCGGTTTTGTCGTCAATAAACATCCACCATGATCGACACACAGCGCACCTTCACCGCCGGAAACGGCCTGCCCGGAAAATTCTTCTCCCTCCCGGTCCTCGAAGAAAACGGCATCGGCAAAATCTCCCGCCTGCCTGTCAGCATCCGCATCGTGCTGGAATCCGTCCTGCGCAATTGCGACGGAAAGAAGGTCGCTTGGAAGGA
>JBMOHI010000023.1:0-14020 GCA_049317925.1 Terrimicrobiaceae bacterium | reverse complement strand
ACCCATGCGCCGGCTCGAACCCGCCGCGACAATGACGGCAACGAGATTGGGAGAAGTCGGCATGGCAGTGTCGGAGTATGGAAGCGGGCAGGGGATTTTGAAGTTATTTCGCGGGTCCGACCCAGGAATGCAAAACGGACGAATCGGTTACCGCTCCGATCTCCTCAAGATATCCTTTTACCTTCATCTCCCAGCGCGCCAGGTCGGGTGCGGAACGCGGATCGGCCGTCTGGGGAAAAATCAAATACGTGACGCCAAGTGTGCTGACCGCTCGTTCTTTGCCCGAGGCGGCCGGGTTGATCGTGCGGGCCAGGCGCAGAGAGGCTTCGCCGGCTTTGAACGTGGGACCAGCCTCGCCGACGATGGCGGGGTAGATCGTGTTTTTGTAAATGACCGCCGCATAGTCGCCCATGCGCGGGCTCCAGGCCGAGGAGGAGCCGGAAAACCAATTCATTGGAAGGACCACGAACGGATCTTCCGTGCCCAGGAGCGAACGGGAGGTTTTCAATCCGCGGATGGTATCCTCTGAGAGGCCGGCGGTTTTCATGCGGGCTTTCTGCGCGTCCACCGCAGTGATGAGAAACCGCCAGATGCGGCCTTTGTCGGTCTCGGCTTCCTTGAGAAACAGGCTGCGGTAGTGATCCAGCCGGGCGACGGCAGCAGGGTAGTACTCCAAAAAAGGATTCGGCGAGCGCGGCGGACCGGCCCATGTGTAGGCGGTCTGGGGCAGAAACCAATCTGACGTGCGGGCGGTGTCGTAGTCGGAGAGATTGGGCGCGCGGTCGGGATCGGTGCCGTCCGTCACCACGTCCATGTCCGCCTGGAGAAGGATGCAGCGACGCTGGCTCACGGGGTGTTCGAGCAGCAACACCGTGGCGCAATCGAGATAGTTGTGATCGGTCAGGCTGCTACCGTCTTTCAAATAGGCCAGCTTACGCCGATAGAGGTCGGCGTAGAGATCGGAAACTTTGGCCGTTTCGAGCATCTTCCTGAGATCCGGAAACACCGTGGGCAGCGAGGGATTGCTAACCGCCAATTGCGGAAGAGTCCTGGCCGCCGGAGGACGGTGAATGGTAATCGACTCAACGAAACCTTTGCCCGCCGCGCGTAATTCCGCCGCGGTGGCGGTTTCCTGAATCTCCACCTTGCCTCCGAACTGCGCACTGGCCGCCAGCGGCAGGAGAAGGCCGCAGCCCAGGACGAGTAATGTCCGCGAAAGGCTCAACTCAACTGCTTCTGGACTTCCGCGCTCAAAGCCCGTCCGTCGGCGCGTCCGGCGGCTTTGGCGGTGGCCACTTTCATCACTGCGCCCATCTGTTGCTTGGTGGTAGCGCCTGCTTCCGCGATGGCCTCTTTGACCAGGGCAGACAGCTCCTCGGCGCTCAGGCCTTTCGGCAGATAGGCGGAAAGAATCTCGATCTCGGCTTTTTCGTTGGCCGCGAGTTCCCCGCGTCCGCCTTTTTCGAAACCCTCGATGGAATCCTGCCGTTGCTTGATCTGCTTGCGAATGATGGCGGAGGCCTCGACGTCGTCGAGTACGGCTTCGGCACCGCCTTTTTCAATGGCGGAGTTTTTTAAGGCGGCCTTGAGCATGCGCAGGGCGTTGAGCTTGGTGGTTTCGCGGGCGCGCATGGCGTCCTTGATGTCGCTGTCAACTTGGGCTTGGAGAGTCATTCCGAAAAAAATAGACAGGATTCTCAGGATTTACAGGATTAAGAAATGTCCGTCCGCACCCGCTTCGCACCTTCGCCCACCGGCTACCTCCACGTTGGAGGCGCCCGCACCGCGCTTTTCAACTCACTCTACGCCCGCAAATTCGGAGGCAAGCTCATCCTTCGCATCGAGGACACCGACGAAAAACGCAACACGCCCGAGGCCATGCAGGCCATTTACGACGGACTCAACTGGCTCGGTCTCGAATGGGACGAGGGCCCGGACAAGGGTGGAGATTACGGCCCGTACCTGCAAAGCCAGCGCAATGCCATTTACGAAAAGTATTTTGCGCAACTCCAAGCCGGCGGCCATCTTTACGAAGACGAGGGCGCGTTCCGCTTCCGTTCACCCCGCAAGACCGTCACTGTCGAGGACCTTGTTTGTGGCAAGATCGCGTTCGACATGTCGAACCCCGTCACGCATCCCGATATGACCATCCGCCGTCCGGATGGCTCGTGGATTTTTCATTTCGTCAACGTGGTGGACGACATCGAGATGAAAATGACCCACGTCATCCGCGGCGAGGATCACCTGTCAAATACTCCGAAGCACATTGAACTCTATCAGGCTCTCGGGGCCGAACCGCCGAAGTTTGCCCACATTCCGCTCATTTTGAATCACGAGGGAAAAAAACTCAGCAAGCGCGATGGCGGCTCCAGCGTGCAGTATTTCGTCGAGAACGGTTACGTGCCCGAGGCCGTCCTCAACTACCTCTGCCTCCTCGGCTGGTCACCCGGCGAGAACCGCGAAATGCTCACCATTCCTGAAGTGCAGACTCTCTTCAGTCTGGAAGACATCAACCGCCGTAACGCCATCTTCGACCTCGACAAATGTTTTTGGCTCAATGGCCAGCACATTCAGCACATGAGTCTCGAGCGCTTTGCCGAACTCAGCCTGCCTTTTGTCACGAAGGCCGCCATCCCCTATGGCACTGACGATGCCCTGCTCAAAGCCCTTGGCATCGTAAAACCCAAGGTCAAACACCTGACCGATGTTCCCGCCTGGATCGGCTTCCTCTTCACTGATGACTATCCCTTCGATCCCGAAGCGGTGGAGAAAGCCCTTCGCAAACCCGGTGCCATTGACCGGCTGCGCACCCTCGGACAGGCCTTCAGCGAACTGGCCGAATGGACCCATCCTGCCATCGAAGCCCGCCTCAAAGAACTCGCCACCTCGCTCGGTGCGAAAGTCGGCGAGTTTGTCCATCCCGCCCGCGTGGCGGTGAGTGGAAAATCCGTCGGCCCCGGGCTCTACGAGATGCTCGAGATTCTTGGGAAAGAAGGCGTGCTGGCTCGCTTCCAGCGGGCGGAAGCCGCCGCGGCATGATCGAGACGATTTACAGCGCAGCCGACCTTCTCAACGGTGGAGAAATCCTCCGCGCCCTTGCTCCACCCGCCCGTCTCTCCGTCTTCGGCGATCCGGTGGCGCATTCAAAATCCCCCGTTTTCCACAACGCCGGCCTCCGCGCCGCCGGAATCGACGCGCAGTACGTCAAAATCCACGTCCGCCCCGAAGAGTTTCAATCCACCCTTCGCGCTCTGCCCGCCGCCGGTTTCCTCGGCACGAATGTCACCATCCCGCACAAAGCCGGAGCCCTTGCGGGCGTGGATGAGGCGGACGACTACGCCCGCAAATCCGGGGCGGTCAATACCGTGGTCGTGGATGGAGGTCATCTGGTCGGCTTTAACACCGACGGTCCCGGACTGCTCCGTGCCATTCGCGAGGAATTCTCGGCCGACCTGCGCGATCTGCGCGTCATGCTTCTCGGGGCGGGAGGGGGAGCCGGCCGCGCCATCGCCGTGCAATGCGCCATGGAAAACTGCCGCCGCCTTGTGCTCGTCAATCGCACCGCCGAGAAAGCCGCGGCCCTTGCAGCGGAACTCTCCGCGTTTTTCCAGCGCGGCCCGGCCGACCGCATCCTCGCTATCCCGCACGAAGAGCAATTCCTGCGCGAAGAACTTGCCCGGACCGACCTCGTGATCAATGCCACCTCTGTGGGGATGAAGCAGGCAGATGATCCACTCATTCCTCTGGCTCTTCTTACCCCGAACCTTCTCGTGTACGACACGGTGTATTCCTCCGGCACGTCCCGCCTCGTGGCGGACGCCCGCGCCGCGGGAGCCCGTGCCGCCAACGGGCTCTCGATGCTGCTGCATCAGGGTGCGCTTTCCTTTGAGATCTGGTTTCAACGTCCCGCCCCGCTCGACGTCATGCGGGCCGCCCTCCAGTCCGCCACCTGAACATGTCGAAGCGCGACCCTGAAAAGAAAGGACCGCTCTCCGCGTTGCTTGGTCGGGTCGGAGACCTGATTGTCACCGCGATCCGGACGTGGAGAATCGTTCTCGACCGTCGCACCCGGCACGACTTTTTCCGTGAGAAGCAGGAAGAAAAGCGGGCGGCTGCCGTGGTGCGGAAACTCGAGAACTGGAAAGCGCGCAGCCTTCTCCGCACGCAAAGGTTTTCCCGTCTCAGGGTTCTCGCCCGCTATCTGCGCCGCCGGGTCACCGGCTTTCATCGCCGCACTCCGCTCAAGCGCCTTCTCGTTCTGTACCTCGCGCCCGTGGCCGTGCTGTCCATTGTCCTGTGTGCCGGTCTTCTCCTCACCACGAAAAAAGTAGCCACCAAGCCCCTGCCTGCGCTCAGCCCACAAAAGAATTTCGAGAAACTGCTTGGCCAGACCGCCCGCCTGATCGCCGACAACCACCCCGAAGAAGCCGAGAAAAACCTCGCCGCTCTCAATGCCTACAATCCTGATCATCCCTCCGTGATCAGCCATTCCGGCGCCATCGCCTTGCTCCGGAAAGACTACCCGACCGCCCGCACGGCCTACGAGAGGGTGCTGGTGGTTAATCCCCGCAGCTATATTGCGAGGTACAACCTCGCCGAAATTGACTTTGTTTGCAAAGACTACGCCGCCGCCGCACGGCGGTTCGGCGAGATCCTTCAAAACAAACCCGGTGATGAGACCATCATCTTCCGATTGGCCCTTTGCGCGATCATGCAGAATGACTTTGAAAGTGCGGACCGTTATATTCTGAAACTCCCGAACACGGGACGAACTCCCGCGCGGCCATACGCCATCGCCGCGCGGTATTTCCAGGAGAACAAGGCGTCCGAAGCCCGCAAAGTCCTCGCCCAGGCCCGCACGCTCTTCGGTGATAACACGACATTCTACGACGCCACCCTCCGCCAGTTGGGCTTTATCAAATGAGACTCCATCGATCCGAAATGCGGGGAGGCGAATCCAATCGCTGAACGTCGCGAGGCGAGATCGCGCATTGGGCTCGAGCGATTCAAATTATGTCGTAGCCGCCGTCGTGAGACGGTGGCCTCCGCCAATAGAGGGCGCCTCTCCCCCCACGCCCTCACGGGCGCGGCCACGGTTATTCTGAACCCCCTTTAGTCGCTGTTCGTCCCCGAGCCTTTGAAAATCTCGCCGATGTTTTTGGCGCTGTCCTTCACAGCTTCGCCGATAC
This sequence comes from Terrimicrobiaceae bacterium, assembly GCA_049317925.1. Lineage (GTDB taxonomy): Bacteria > Verrucomicrobiota > Verrucomicrobiia > Chthoniobacterales > Terrimicrobiaceae > CAMASH01. Next base: position 8,831 of record JBMOHI010000023.1, on the reverse strand, counting down.
CTTGAATGGCATTCTTGGCATCGTTGAGAGCCTTATTGACCTTGGCGGCCTGATAATCGGCGCGCAGCGAAATGAGCTGATCCTTGAGTCCGGCGGCTTTGGTGTCTCCGCGTTTCTCGAGTTTCTGAATCTGGTTTGTCAGTTTGACGAAAGACTGGTCGATGATGAGTTGCCGTTTCTCGTCGGGAGTGGCTTTAAATTCGGCGATTTCCTTGCGGAGAGAGTCGGCGGTGTTCTGCGGGTTGTCGCAACCGGTAAGGAACAGGGTGGCGAGGGCGAGTAGGGTTAGGGCGTGTTTCATTTCGAGGACTTGAGCTTGTGCGGGGCAGCGAACTAGATTCGTTTCGCGATGGCAAACCGAAACCGGCTTTTAGACAAACTCCAAACGGATGCGGGGGTGGTCTGTTCGTCGGTGGATGACACGATGCAACTGGGGACGGAGATCGCCGCAGAGCTTGGCGATGGTTCGGTCGTGAGCCTGGAAGGTCCGCTGGGGGCGGGGAAGACCCAACTCACGAAGGGCATCGTGCGCGCCCTCGGTTTTTCGGGGGAGGTTTCCAGTCCGAGCTTTGCCCTCTTGCACGAATACGAGGGTGGCCGGATGGCCGTGCACCATTTTGATTTTTACCGGATGGAGGTGGCGGGTGAACTGACGACGGTGGGATATGATGATTGTCTGGCGGAGGGGATCACGATTGTGGAGTGGGGGGATAAATTTCCCGAAGTTCTGCCGGCCGGGACGTTGCGGATCCGCTTGGAGGTGCTGCCGGATGGCGGGCGGAGGATTCGCGGGGAGCGGACGCTATGATACTCGCTCTCGACAGTTCGACGACCCGGGGTTCCGTTGCCTTGGTGGACGGTGTCCGTCTGGTGAGGGAGGTCTCGGTCGAAACCCCGCGGGGTCGCGGTGGGGCGCTGTTCGCGGTTTTGGAGGACGTTTTAAGGGATGGGCCGCAGATCCACCGCGTGGTTGCCGGAACGGGACCGGGGAGTTACAACGGAATCCGTGCGGCCTTGTCTGTGGCCTGGGGGATTGCCACGGCAAGGGGAATTCCGCTGGTCGGTCTATCATCGCTCCTGGGCCTGGCGGAGGGAGATTACTGTGCAGCGGGGGATGCGCGGAGAGGGCAATATTACTTTGCCCGGGTGAAGGAGGGCCGGTTCCTGATCGAGCCCGGGCTCTTCGGCGAGGATGGGCTGTTGGTTGAGATCGGGAAAGCGGGGGAGCTTCCGCTGTTCGTGCCGTCCCCGATTGAGTTTCTGCCGCAGGGAGTGGTTGCCGCGCCCGATGCGGCGCGGTTGGCGCGAATCGGCGCCGGACAGCAGACCTCAACCGATGTTCCTGAACCCCTCTATCTGAAGCCGGCTCATATCACCACGGCCAAGAGCCGAGGGTAGCGGACGACCCGTCAGTAATGGGTGGCGGGTGCTTCGGGGTTTACTTGGCCGCGCCAGCCGGAACAAACTCCGGCGGAGGGGTCAAAGCCTTGGAAAGCGAGGCCAGTCCGCGATATTTCTTGCCGGTCTTTTTGACCATGCCGCGGGAGACAAGATTCTGCAGTTTTTCGTAGGCGCGGAGGCGGAGCATTTCTTCTCCGCCGCTGGCGGCATTGCGGGCGCGAAGGCGCTCGTGGACGACGTCAAAGAGTTGTTTGAACTCGAAGGTGGATCCTTTTTTCGAGAGAGCGGCAACCAGCTCTTCAGTCACCAAATCGGGAAGACGACGAGAGAACGCACTTTTTCTTTGCATAAGCATGAGGGGAAACCCTATCACAGCCTTGGGGTCATGTCATGTGATATTTTTCCCAAAGTCCTGCCGGACTTCGTCTTGACGGGGGCGTAGCCGCTTCAGACGCCGCCGCCTTTCCCCTGGAATGGCCCGCCGGGCATCGGACCCGGCCGGCTGATTCGATTATTTGCCGGGACAATCACGCATTCGGAAGAGAGGGTCTCTTGCTATTCGGGCGGAACTTCGATTGATTCTGGCTCCTTTCGTTCTTTATGGCCAATCGCCGATTGCAATACGCCACGATTTTCCTCACCTGTTTCATAGATATTCTGGGTTTCGGCATCGTCATTCCCGTGCTGCCACTTTATGCGGAGTATTTCGGGGCGACGCCGGTGGAAATCGGTTGGCTGGTGGGGATTTTTTCTCTGGCCCAGTTTTTCTTTGCGCCCGTGTGGGGCAAAGTCTCGGACCGCATTGGTCGCAAGCCGGTGTTGTTGCTGGGTATGGTTGGAACGGTGGCCGGGTATGTGGTGATGGGGCTGGCGGGATCGGTCCTGATGCTCATGGTCGGGCGCTTGATTGACGGAATCGCGGGGGCGAACATCAGCGCAGCGCAGGCCTACCTGGCGGATATTTCCTCGGCGGAGAACCGGGCCAAGGCGATGGGGTTGCTCGGGGCGGCGTTCGGGCTGGGGTTCGTCTTCGGCCCTGCGCTTGGTGGCTGGGCGAGTGTAAAGTTCAACTACGCGGCACCGATGTATATCGCGGCGGGATTGGCGGCGGTGAATTTCATTTTTGTGCTGTTTTGCCTGCCGGAATCGCTGAAGCGCGGAGACGGGAAGGCCCGCCGGGAGGCGATTTTTCCGCATCTCTTCCGCCATGTCCGCCTTCGGATGTTCCTCTGGAGCGTGGGCAGCTACTTTCTGGTCATTGTGGGATTTTCGATGATGACGACGCTTTTTGCGCTCTACCTGTGGCATCGTTTCGGAATGGATGCCTTGCACACGGGCTACATTCTTGCCGGCATCGGAGTTCTCGGCGTGATCATTCAGGGTGGGTTGATCGGGCGTTTGGTGAAACGCTTTGGAGAGGCCCGCTTGGCCCTCGCCGGAGCAGTGGTGATGAGTGCGGGGCTGGGTGGGCTGGCGGTAAGTTCGAGCTTTGCCGCGATGTTGCTGACGGCCGGTGCGATCGGGGTGGGGAACAGCCTTTTGATGCCAACGCTTTCGTCGCTTGCCTCCCGAAGTGCCGAGGCGGAATGGCAGGGTCGGGCGTTGGGGGTGATGCAATCCTGCGGGAGTCTGGCGCGGTGGGTCGGGCCAATGCTTGCCGGTCTGCTTTTAAGTCTCCAATTGTCCCGGGGGGCGGGCGGATATGCCTTCCTTCCGCTGGCCGTGGCAGCGGGGATTCTCTTGGCGGCGGCGGGTGCGGTGTTGCGTTTGCGGGGTGAGCGCTAGGTTTCCCGGCGGGACGGGGAAGTGGCTGTGATTTCCTAAAGAATTCACGCGACTCGGCGGTTTTTTCGTCTAGAATTTCTTTGTGCTGCGCATTTGCGTTAACGTGTTCTGGCTGGCTTTTCTGGCAGACGGGGTTCTGTCAGTCGCAGACGAAGTGGTGTCTCCCAATACGGATTGGTATTTGTTGGGACTGGCGCGGAGTCTGCTGGCGTTTTTGGTTCTGGCCGCGAGTTTGTTCGCGGCGGGACTGGTCGCTCTGAGTCCGCGGGTGCCGAAGCGGGTGCTGGTGCCGTTGATCCTCTTTCTGTGGTGGGCGGGGCCGGGGATGGCTTTTCCATTGGGATTTTGGAAAGTGCCAGGTTTGTCGTTGGGGCTGGCGGCGGCGCAGGTGTTCCTTGGAGTCGCGGTCTGGATTTTCTTCCGGAGAGCGACGAAGTTTTGGGAATGGCCCTTTGGTATGCGGGAGGGTCCGGGGTTTTCGTGGAAGCACACGCTGGTGGCCAGCCCAGCCTTGGCCTTGGCTGCACTGGTTTTTGCGATACTGTCGGTTGCATTCGGATTATCAGCGGAGATCGAGTCGATATCGGGCGGTTACGTCCGGTTGAGGTTTGACGGAATTTATCTTCTGGAGAGGCAATTCAAGTCGGGCATCAACGAAGTCCGGCTCACCGGCATGATGCACATTGCGGAGGGAGATTTTTATTCGGATGTGCTGCCCAAGGCGGATCCGAAGGTGCCTTCGGTTGTGTTGGTCGAGGGGGTGACCGACCACCTCGGACTCCTCGACAAGAGTGCTCTGAAGTACACGCGGGTGGCGCGATTATTGAATGTCACTTCACAGGATGAGAGTGTGTTTACCGAACATGTCGTGACCGGGATGCACGATCAGAAAACCCGCAAAACCGAAGGCGCGCCCAAACCTGAGAAAAGCGAGAAGCCCGCGCCCGCGACCACGGGGATCGAATTCAAACACGCCGATGTCGATGTGGAAACCTTTCACCCCAAGACCATCGCCTTCATTGTCACGGTCATGAGCATTTTCCAGTCGGAGAATCTGCGGGATGTGATCAAGACGCTGTCGGACCCGGAATCGCCGCTGGCCGACACGGCCACCCAGACGCAGGTCATGCAGGACATCCTGCACTCCCGGAACCAGCGGCTGGTTTCCGAGATCCAGTCTTCCTTGAAAGATTACCGGCGGGTGATTGTCCCGTGGGGTGCCTTGCACCTCGAGGAGATTGAGTCGTGGTTGCGCATGCATGACTTCGAGCAGAGCGGCGAGGTGGAGCGCAAAGCCCTGAGCTTTTGGTAAAACACTTGAACCCGTTGTCCTGATGGCCTAATTGCATCGGGCCGTTTCTGTTTCCCCATGCGGGTCCGGGGACGGAAAGATTTGTATTGGATGAAAATCATTGATCGCTATGTGGGGTCCAGTGTGGTGGCGACGGCTTTTTTCGGAGTCGTCGTCCTGAGTCTTGTGCTGGTGCTGGGTAATCTCTTCAAGGAACTGCTTGATGTGATCATCAACAATCCCGATGTGCCCATCGGGACAGTGCTGGCCTTTCTGCTGTTGGTGCTGCCGTTTTCCCTGACTTTTACGATACCGTGGGGTTTCCTCACGGGGATCCTCCTCGTTTTCGGGCGCATATCCGCCGATAACGAATTGATTGCTTTGAAGGCCAACGGGGTCAGTGTCCCGCGCATTTGTGTGCCGGTTTTTCTTCTTTCACTGGTGCTGACGGCGATTTGTTTCTGGATCAACATTGAGATCGCACCGAAGGCGGAACAGCACATGACCCGGGCCATCGTGGATATCGCCACCAGCAATCCGGCGGCGCTCTTCCGTGCGGATGAAGTGGTGGATCAATTTCCCGACCGGCGGGTTTACGTCGGGGGTAAGGACGGAGACAAGCTGAGAAACCTGATTGTTTTCGAAATCAATCCGGCCAATGAGCCGACCAAAATGATCCACGCCAAGGAAGGAGTCATCACGGCGGATCCGGCAAACTCCCGCCTCCTGATGAAACTCTTCGACGCGCGTTTTGAGCAGCGGGACGAAAAAGAACCTCGGGACATCACCAAGATCCGGCAGGGGATCGTTTTGAGCGAAGGAGTTTTTCCCATTTCGCTCACCCAGTTTTACAAGGAATACCTCTCGGGGCGCCGCCTGAGTTCCTACACCCTGTCTGAACTCACCGACTATATGGATAAGGGGGCCGACGGGAAACTTCAGGAAGCCCGGGTGGAATTCAACAAGCGCTTTTCCGCCTCCCTGGCCTGTGTGGCCTTTGCCCTCATCGCCATCCCGCTGGGCATCACGACCCACCGCAAGGAGACGTCGGTCGGTTTCGCTCTGAGCCTCGTGGTTGCCTTCACATATTTCTTTTTCATTATCATGGCAGATACCTTTCGCGGAAACGCGGCCGCGCATCCGTCTCTTCTGATCTGGGCGCCGAATCTGATTTTTATGACGCTGGGTGGATTCCTTTTCTGGCGCCTTTCCAAAAAATAGGAAAATCCTCTTGCCATGCTTGGGATTGCGTGGTTGCTTGCTCACCCTTTCCGCCCTAACCGGCGGCACTCTCTATTATGGCAAAAGAAATCGTCGGACAGATCAAATTGCAAATTCCCGCCGGCCAGGCCAACCCTGCGCCTCCGGTCGGACCCGCCCTCGGTCAGCAGGGTGTCAACATTATGGCCTTCTGCAAGGAGTTCAACGCGGCTACGCAGAAGCAGGCCGGGGACATCCTTCCTGTGGTCATCACGGTTTACAAGGACAAGAGCTTTTCCTTTATAACCAAGTCGCCCCCGGCGTCCGTGCTGTTGAAAAAAGCTGCCGGACTGGCTTCCGGGTCCAAGGAACCGAACAAAATCAAGGTGGCCAAGCTGACGAAGAAGCAGGTTTTGGACATCGTAAAAATCAAGAGCAAGGACCTCAACGCACGTAGCGAGGAAGCCGGCTTCCGCACCATCTCCGGAACGGCCCGGCAGATGGGCATCGAGATCATCGACTAATCTTCACCCGGCAATTTACCGACGAAAAAGGGGCATCTGAAAAGATGCCCATTTTTCTTTGAAATTCGGAGAACTGAATCGCTCCTCAGCGACGGTCGCCCCGATCGCCGCGGTCGCGATATCCGCCGCCGCCACCACCACCGCGGTTTCCGCCACCGCCGCCGCGATATCCGCCGCCTCCACCGCCGCGGCTTCCACCACCACCGCCGCCGCCGAAGTCACGGCGGGGGGGACGATCTTCCCGCGGCCGGGCTTCGTTGACGATCAGCGTGCGTCCGTCCACCGATTGGCCGTTCAAGCCTTCGATGGCTTTTTGAGCTTCCTCGGCTGATCCCATGGTGACGAAGCCGAAGCCACGGGGGCGTTGGGTCAGTTTATCCATGACAAGCAAAGCTTCGGTGACCGTGCCGAATTGCGTGAAAAGTTCTTCCAAAGCTCCTTCCGTGGTCTGAAAGGAAAGGTTGCCGACGTAGAGTTTCATGATATGCGGGTTTAAGGTTCAGGGGCCATCGCCAATTCTCGGAGCATCAGGCGCGGGCGGGCATATTGCTTCACTACGTTCCATCTGCAAAGATCGCGTTTTAACCGCCGTCGAGATTCCCGAATTTCTCTGCAATGTAAAGTCCGGATTTCGTGCGCAAGGCCAGGTCGTTCACTGATAATGGCCTTGGGACGTCCGGGCTGCCGCACCTCAGGCGCGGTTTCCTTTTCATTCAGGAAATTTCTGAAAATTTCCCTTTGACAGCGCCACCACTTTTCATATTCTCTTCGGTTCCCGCCAATACACGGCTGGAAAGCTCAACCATCATTCAAGCAGGAGATTGGCTCGCGCTGATCGATAGAACTGCAAAATACCATGCAAAAAAAACGCAGCAAACGTTACCGCGCCGCCGCTGAACAAGTGGACGGCAAGCGTAAATATCCGCTCTCCGAGGCGGTCAAGACCCTCAAGACTCTGCCCGCGACGAAGTTCGACCAGACCGTCACGATTTCCTTCAAGCTCGGGGTTGACCCCAAGCAAAGCGACCAAATGGTTCGCGGCACCTGCCCGCTTCCCCATGGCAGTGGCAAAAATGTCCGGGTGCTTGTTTTTGCGACCGGACCTGCCGCTGATGCCGCCCGCGAGGCCGGAGCGGAGTTTGTCGGCTACGAAGATCTGATCAAGAAAGTGACCGGGGGCTTCGCCGATTTCGATGTCGCGGTCGCCACTCCCGCCGCCATGGCCGAGGTCAAAAAACTCGGCAAGGTCCTCGGACCGCGCGGACTCATGCCCAATCCAAAAACCGGAACGGTTACAGACGACACGGCCAAAGCCATCAAGGAAGTGAAGGCGGGACGTATCGAGTTCAAGCTCGACAAAAACGCCAACGTTGCTGTGCCCGTCGGAAAGTTTTCTTTCGAGGAAACCGCTCTGGTGGAAAACGGCCGCGCCGTCATCGATGCGGTCGTTAAAGCCCGTCCGGCCACAGCCAAAGGTTCCTTCGTCGAAACCATCACCATCAGCGCGACCATGAGTCCCGGGTTGAGCGTTGATCCCTCACCGTTCCTGAAAAACTAATTGACTTCGCCATGAGACCCGAAAAAGCCACCATCGTTGCCGACGTTCAGGCGAAACTGAAAAAGTCGCCCTTCCTCCTCATTGCCGACTACTCCGGCATGCAGGTCAAGCATTTCGAAGAACTGCGCACCCGCCTGGCCGCCGCCGGAGCCGAATGCCACGTCGTCAAAAACACCTTCGTAAAGCGTGCCGTCAAGGAACTCGGTCTTCCTGAGTTGAATGGTGCCCTCAGCGGCCAGACCGCCATGATCACCGGGGAAAGTGACATTTGCGCCGCCGCCAAGGTCCTCAAGACCTTTGTTGCGGAATTCGAGAAACCTCCCATCCGGGCCGGTATCCTCGACAACGCTCTTCTGACCGCGGATCAGATCAAGTCCCTGGCCGATCTGCCGTCCAAGGAAGTCCTGCAAGCCAAGCTGCTTGGCCTTCTGCTCGCCCCGGCGACCAAGCTCGTCCGCGTGCTCAACGAACCCGGCGCCAGCCTCGCCCGCATCCTCAAGGCCAAGGCCGAAGCCCAGGGCTAGGAAGAATTCCCAAAGATTTTCCGGACGTAAGAAGCCACGCTCCGGGAGAAAACAAAAAACAACACAGGTTCCTCGTCGGGTCGGCGGCTGCCGGCCTCAAATGTCCTGAGGCTTCGGGACGCGACGATACCACACCAAAAACACACAATGGCAGAAACACAAAACATCGTTGACCAACTCAGCGCCCTTACCGTCCTGGAAATCGCTGATCTGGTGAAACAACTCGAAGAAAAATGGGGCGTCAGCGCCGCCGCGCCTGTCGCAGTCGCCGCCGCCGGTGCTCCCGCCGGGGGAGCCGCTCCCGCCGCCGAGGAGAAGACCTCCTTCGACGTCATCCTCACCGAAGCCGGTGGAAACAAGATCGCGGTCATCAAGGAAGTCCGCGCCGCCGTCGCCGGCTTGGGTCTGGCCGAGGCCAAAACCCTTGTCGAAAGCGCTCCCAAGGCGCTCAAAGAAGGTGTCACCAAGGAAGAAGCCGAAGAGATCAAAAAGAAGATCGAAGCGGCCGGCGCCAAGGTCGAAATCAAGTAATTCCTTTCCCTGCGCAA
>JBMOHI010000022.1:0-14262 GCA_049317925.1 Terrimicrobiaceae bacterium | reverse complement strand
ATCTGCACGACTTCCGCGTGTCCCGTGCGTCCGCTACAGACTTGATCGTAGGTTGGATTCGGCACGCTGCCTCCGGCGTAGCCACTGGTAACACCGAGGATGCCCGGCACCGTTTGATAGACGGCCTCGACACACCAAAAACATCCGCCCCCGACTGTGGCCAAACCCGTTTTTTTATCTGCTGCGCTCATGGACGAGAAGGCTAGCACAGTCAGGAAGAGAATGCATCGAATCACACGCCAGCGTCGTCCAGCACAGACCGGAGTGCAAGCGCATCACCACTTTTCGCTCAACATGGCGAGATCGCCGATGATGCTGTCGATTTTTTTGAGATCCTTGCGACGACCTTTGTCTACCTTGGCCTGGGCCTGGTGAAGCAGGGTCAGCATATCGCGCAGTTCATGAATCCTGGTGTTCGGGACCTTCTTTTTTTCTTGCTCGAGCAACACCTTTTCCCGCACCACCGCGATTTCCGCTCCGAGGCGTGCTGCGTATTTTTCCAGCGTCTCATGGAAAACTTTTTCGAGGTTGTCCAATTCCTCCAGCACGGCTTTCATTGGCGAGGCTTCCGTGACATCCTTTTTCATGAGAGCAATGAGTTAATCAGACTTATCCTTGATCTCAAGAGGGGTTCCCAAAAGCCAAGTAAATTTTCCGTGACATTCCATTTCGCTATTGACCTAATCGGAAAGACAAAAAAACTTTATAAATCCCTGATATGCAAATAGATAAAATGATTTCTCCGTTGATCGAATCCGCAACTGCGGTCCGGGAGAGGGCTTATGCGCCCTATTCCCGATTTCAGGTGGGCGCCGCGCTCTTGACTACGAATGGCCGTGTCTTTCGCGGATGCAATGTGGAGAACATCAGCTTCGGTCTCACCCTCTGCGCGGAGCGGAGTGCCCTGGTCTCGGCCATTGCGGAAGGCGAATTTAGCTTCCGGGCCGTCGTCATCGTGGCTGATACGGATGTGCCGATTAGTCCGTGTGGCGCGTGTCGTCAGGTCTTGGCTGAGTTCGCGCCGGATTTGGTCGTAGTCTCGGCCACTCTCAAAGGACTGACCGAGACATTTTCACTGGCTGATCTTCTGCCCCGCTCCAAGACCGGGATCCTCAACTCTCCATAACGAGTGAACTTTCGACAATCAATCTGCCCGGTAGGACCGTGTCATCTCGAGCCTCCAGGGTGGCGCGAGGCCGTGTCAGCCAACCGTACCCTAGTCCAGGCCCGGTCGCCCTCTATTTGTGAAAGGCTCCTGATTTGATGTTCCACGTGGAATCTCTCTATTAAGGAGAAGAGATTATGGACCCTTTCTTCATCTTCTTAATGGTGTGAACAACTCCCCCAAAAGCTGTTCCAGCAAGCAAAACACACAGTTCCACGGGAAACGGCGCCTACGAATAACTTGTGGAACAAGCGCACCCGATCCAGCAATTCGACTCGTAAACACAGCCATCCCCAAAAGATTCCCAACTATTCACACGCGATTGACACCAAACCGCACACCTCCCACAGGATTGTTCCACGTGGAACACAAAGGGCTCTCGACGCCGACCGCCAGCCAATCTTTCATAACCAAATGACCACCCGACTTCTTCTCACAATCTCCATACTCGCTCTCAGCCTCTTTGCCGCCTGCCAGCCTAAAGCGCCGTCCAATGAGCTGGTGGTCGGAATGGATCTGTCCTATCCCCCGTTCGAAACCATCGATCAACAAGGAAAGCCCGCCGGCGTGAGTGTCGAGCTCGCCAAGGCCTTGGCGGAATTCTTGAAGCGGCCGCTGCGGATTGAGAATCAGCCTTTCACTGGATTGATTCCTTCCCTCCAAAACGGGCGGCTCGATTGCATCATCAGCTCGATGACGGATACGCCGGAACGCCGCCAATCGATCGCATTTTCGGATCCCTATTTGACCATTGGACTCGCCCTGCTCGTCGGGAAAAATTCTCCCATCTCGTCGTTGAGCGACGTGGACCAACCCGGCCAGACCCTCGTGGTGAGGCAGGGCACCACCGGGGAAGTCTGGGCCCGCAAGAATCTTTCCGAATCCAAGCTTCTCGCGCTCGAGAAGGAGAACGCCGCGGTCCTGGAAGTCATCCAAGGAAAAGCCGACGCCTTCATTTATGATCAAATGAGCGTGTGGCAGAACGCGGAGAAAAATTCCGACACAACCCGCGCCCTACTCGAACCCATCCAAAAGGAGTCCTGGGCCATCGCAGTGCGTAAGGACAACGAGGAGCTCCGTGTCCAAATCAACAAATTTCTCGAGCAATATCGAGCCCAAGGTGGATTCGAAAAACTCGGCGACACATTTCTCAAGGATCAGAAAGAGGCTTTTGCCAAGGAGGGAATTCCTTTCTATTTCTAAATCGCGACTCGGAGAGTCGCGGATCTGTTTGACGGATCGATGGAGACGGGGTAGGCAGCACCCATGACATCCATGGCCAGTGTCTTTCTGGACCGACCGCGCCAGCCTGCGCCCGGATGGGCCAAGGTTCTGACGGGCGCGGTCCTCCTGATGGCCTTTTCCCTCATTTGCTGGACAGTCCTGAGCAGTTCGGCCCGGAGTGCGGAAATTCTCCAAAACTATCGATCTGTCTTCATTCATGGCTGGTTGCTTACAGTGGGAATCTCCAGTGCGTCTCTTGTGCTGAGCATCTTGATCGGATTGGTAGCAGCCCTTGGCAAGCAGTCCGAAATTATCATAATACGATATATATCAACGATTTACATAGAGATTGTTCGAGGCATGCCGTTTCTGGCGTTGATCTTGATTCTGTGGTTCGGCATCGCACCCCACTTCCGATTGGAGAATCGGATGGCCGCAGGGGTTCTGGCTCTTTCCCTCTTTTCCGGAGCGTATCTGGCCGAAATGTTCCGCGCCGGAGTGGAAAGCGTGGGGGCGTCGCAACGGGAAAGTGCCCGCGCCATAGGGCTGAGCTCCTTCCAGACATACTGGTATGTCATTTTTCCCCAGGCTCTGCGGCATACCCTGCCTGCTCTGACCGGACAATTCGCCTCCCTGATCAAAGACTCCTCGCTGCTTTCCATCATCGGGCTGAGTGAATTCACCTACTCGGCCCAACAGGTTTTCAGCGCCACCTACAGCACGATGGAAAGTTTCCTTCCCTTGGCAGTGGGGTATCTGATACTGACCCTTCCGGTTTCGTTTTGGACAAAGAGATTGGAGACGACTCTCCGGTATGAAACATGAACAATGGATTCTGGCGCTCCTGACGCTGGGCCTTTTCTCCTGTACGACGGCGGAGGTTTACACCCCGGAAAATTCGCCGGAGTACATGACCGTGAAATACACACCCCTCTATCGTCGCGGGCCGCAACAACCGGGTGATCCTGACATGTTGGAACAGCAAACCCTCGTGCGGCTCGTGACCAAGGAATACGGATTCAGCCGCGTGCAGCTGGCCGATGGACGCAGCGGCTATGTGGCCACCGACGATATCCGGCTGGCCCCGCCGTCAGGCCGCGCCGTGGGCGAACGGGAACTATTCCCCGAGCGCCTCGTCGAAGCCGCCCCGCCTTTGCCCGAACCGGATCTGGCCATGCCGGTGGCGGAGATTCCGCAGAAGAACCAAACGGAAGAAGTCAAGCCGCCGCAATGATTTTGCGCTGTGACGGACTGACGAAAACATTCGGCCGGCATCACGCGCTGAATGGCGCATCGCTGAATGTGGAATTCGCCCATGCCCTTGCACTCATCGGACCGTCCGGCGGCGGCAAATCCACTCTCTTGCGCGTGCTGGCGGGCCTGGAATATCCCGACGCCGGCACGGTCGCGGTCAACGGCCGCAGCCTGGTTTTTGAGGAAAGCGCCCTGGCCGCTTATCGGAAAAAAATCGGCGTGGTTTTTCAGTCCTTCAACCTATTTCCCCATCTCAGCGCCCGCGCGAACATCCTTCTGCCCTTGCAAAAAGTGCATCATTTTTCCGACGCGGAGGAACGCGCCGCCGCCGTGCTGGAGCGTTTCGGACTCGCCGCCCACGCCGAAAAAAAACCCGCGGAACTCAGCGGCGGCCAGCGTCAGCGCGTGGCCATTGCGCGCGCGCTGGCCATCGAGCCGGAGTTTCTCCTGATGGACGAACCGACCTCCGCGCTCGACCCGGAGATGACAGCCGAGGTGCTCGATGTGATTGCCGAACTCCGCGCGTCAGCCCAGCCCCTCATTCTCGTGACGCACGAAATGGGCTTCGCCCGCGAATCCGCCGACGCGGTCGCGTTTGTCGCCGACGGGGCGGTTCTCGAATGCACGCCGGCCCGCGAGTTTTTCCAGCAGCCGCGCAGCGAAACCGCCCGCCACTTTCTCGCCCGCATCCTCAAATATTGACGACCTCGGCGCGCGCCCGCAGCCAGTCCCGGATGTCGCTCAGCACGGCCTCCCGGTCAAAGTCGTTCCAGAGCAGATGATACGCGTCCGGGTAAAGCCGGAAACACTTCTCCTCCGCCGCCAGGCAGTCGAACCACCCGCGCACTTGTTCGGGCCGGATGAAGACGTCCTGGCCCGCCGCCAACACCAGACTCGGAACCCGCACCCGCGCCGCGAGGGTCCGGCTCTCTTCCATCAACTCGCCAAATGACTGCAAAAACCGGAAAGTGTAGGCGCGGATGAAATGGGGTGAACTCCGCACCCGCTTGGAATGTTCCTCGTCCCGTGTCACCCGCAGGGGTTCGGTTTTTCCTGAGACAAACCACGCCGGATAAAACCGCACATCCGGAGCCGCCACCGCCAGCACCCGGAGCGCCATGCGCACGTGCCAGGGCGATGGTTTTTTCAGCTCGACCACCGGGGCGGAGAAAAGCAGCCCATGCACCGGCGTGTCCATTTTGCCTTGCGCAATGGTCCAGGAAACAATCAACGCGCCCATGCTCTCGCCGCAGAGGATGATTGGCGCACCGGGAAAACGGGCCTTCGCCATGCGGACAAACGCGGCCACATCCTCCGCAATCACCGGCAGATCCAGAAAAGCCCCCCGCCGGACGACCCGCGGATCCCATCCCTGCCCCCGCAAATTCATGGCCAGGGTCGCGAAGGACTCCCCCGCCGCTGCCGCAGCCAGGGTCGAAAAATCCGTCGCCGCCCCGCTCAATCCGTGCACGCAAACCAGAACGCCCCGGGGCGTGTCCGGTATTGTCCACTCCTCGCAGGGAAAAACCTCTCCATCCGGCGCCGTCCACTCAAATGTCATCGGGCGAGATTCGGATTGCTTTTCCCCTCCCGACGCAAGCAATTTCACCCCATGCGCAAACTTCTCGTCTTCCTCGCACCGCTCCTGCTCTCCCTCGCAAATCTCAGCGCCGGACGCCTCGATGTTGCCGTCATTCAGTTTCCCGAGGAAAAAACTTTCGAGGAACTCGCCACGGCTTTTTCCGCCGAGAGTCTCTACGAAATGACCAATTCGAACCGCACGCTCACGCAGGATGCCTATCTCAAGGGAGGCTACGTGCTCTTCGCTCAAAGCCTGGCCGCCTCCCCAGGTTCGGGCATCAACTCCGCCACCCGCATCAAGGACACCCGCGCCGATATCGAAGGGCAACTGGGTTCGGGCCATGTCACCCTCACCATCAGCCTGATGGAAGGCATCAAGGCCGGACTGCGTTCTTTCCAGAAAAAGACCTACAGCGGATCCGGCCCGCTCCCCGCCGGAGGTCCCCGCATCCTCAGCATGAAACAGATCAAAGGCAAGGCCCCCTCCAACGTGAAGGGTCAGACTTCCATGGAGCGCTACAATCTCACCATCGTCGTCGTCGCCCAATACACGCCCTAAGTGCCCGAACCCTTTCCCACGATTGACCCCACCGCCGGGCCGGTCGTCTGCCGGTTCGGCAAACGCAACCTCGACGGCATGTCCTTCCTCGCCCCGTTGGTCAACAACCGCGTCGGCGACCTCCTCAATCTCGAACTCCGCCACGAGCAGCTCTTCTTCATCCAGGGCGACCGCGTCATTTATGACATCGGCTACAACGAAAAAGGTCAGCGGTTTTCCGAGGCCGACTTCGGCAAACCCATTCACACCCTCGAGGATCTCAAAAAAAACGGCTACTGGCTCATCGGCCGCAACTACGATCCCGACGTCATGCGCGAGGCTCTGGAGAAACAGCAGGACGGACTCTATTATTCCATCCTCAGCAACCAATGCCAGGACTGGACCGACCGCCTGCGCCGCGCGGCCGAACGCCTGGAAAAGCAACGCGGCATCGCCGCTCCCGCCGGCACCGATCTCGCCACGCACTATGTCAAACCGGTTTCGCCCACCGAACCGGCTTCCGTCTGGATGGGCGTCATTGCGCTCCTTCTCGGTCTCGCCGCCATCCTCAGCCGTTACGCCGCAGGCTATCTCTTTACCACCTTCATCGGGATCGTGTTCCTTCTCGCCGCCGGATCGCATATTCTCTACGGCCTGCACGCCCGCGACTGGCGCAACATGATTTCGATTTTGCTCCTGGCCTTCGGACTTCTCCTCGGCGGCGTGCTCATTCTGCTCAACCGCCAGTTCGCCACCGTGGCCACCGGCTCGTTGCTGGCCATCCTCATCGCCTGCAGCGGAGTGGGAGAAACCCTTCTCGGCGTAACCAGCCGGCCTCTGCGCCGCGGACTCGGACCGCTGGCCGGCGGGCTCTTCATGCTGGCGTGCGCCGTCATGATTTTGCTGGCCTGGCCCGACAGCACGGATGCTGCCCTGGGGATGTGGGTCGGACTCGCCCTCATCGCCGGCGGCTGGTCCACCATCTGGCTGAGCTGGACTACCCGGCACGACGACGCCTCGCCGACCACCAGAGCCGCGTAACCTAGCGCAGGAGCGCGTCCGCCGTGCGGAGGCCGGAGATGATCGCGCCTTCGATGGACGCGGTGGAAAGGTGATCACCGCACACAAAAATGCCATCGATTTTCCGAAAGCGCGGTCCGGACGGTCCGGCGACAGGAGGCTGCTCAGGCAGCGCATGCTTGATCCGGTCGGTGCGCAGGTGACGCCAGCTGCGCACGTCCGTCCCGAACCACGATTCAATCTCCACGAGGATCTGCTTTTCGAGATCAGGTATCACGGGCTCGCCCAGAACCGAGATGGAGACCAACGCCTGGCCCGGCGGCGCATAGTCTGGCGCGACATCGGAGAGCACGCAGATGTTATTGATCAGGCCACGGCCCGAGCCGTTGAGGGCGATGATGGCTTCGCGCAGCGGTGATTCTTTCGCTGCGAAGTAAAGCCCAGTGACGGCGCGCCACTCGGGCTCCTTGGTCACAAGACCGGGTATCAACCGTGCGGCCGTTGTCGCATCAGCCGCAACGACGACGGCATCGCCCGAGAGCGTTTCACCAGACTCCAGCGTGACCTTTCCCGGAAGGACCTCCGAGACCCGCACACCGCGAAGGATCGCGTCCCCCGGCAGACGGCCGGCGAGCTGGCGCGGGATCTCCTGCATACCCTGCGCGGGCAGGGTCGCGCTTCCCCGCGAGAACATCTGGAAGGTAAACTCAAACATCCGGCTCGAAGTGCGAAGGTCCCTTTCCAGAAAAATGCCACCGTAAAACGAGCGGAAGAACACGTCGATCATCCGGGACGAGAAGCCCGCCCGCTGGAGATAGGCCTCGGTGGTGAGGTCTTCGCGCGCGGCGATTTCTTCAAGGGATGAGCGGCTGATCCGCCACTTCAGCGCGGCTACCCGCAGCTTGTCGGCCAATGAACCGACGGGCGCGAGCGCGCTGGCCAACAAAGTGCGCGGGTCGCGGAAAACATCCATCACCCGGTGCAAGCGGCCATCGAGATAGACAAGAGCACCAGGCTTGAACGGCCGCAGGTCGAGAAGCGACAGGTCCAGGAGTTTTCCGGCTTCCGGATAGGCGTCGAGATAGACTTGAAACCCGCGATCCAGCCGGAAGCCATCAACCATGTCGGTCCGCACGCGCCCTCCGACCTCGTCGCTGGCTTCAACGATCAGCGGCTGCGCTCCGGCGTCTTGCAGCCGGACGGCACAGGCGAGGCCGGCCAATCCGCCTCCGACGATGAGCACCCGCTTTTTTGGCGGATTCATGCCACTAGGATCGCGGGGTTAGGGCTCATTTATGACAATGATCGGGTCAGGCGGTCTTGCAGCGACGCCAATGTTACGTGTCAAACGACCTGTCCGGGAGGATTTTTTATCGCGGCAAAGCTTGATCCCGCGAGGCCAATCCGTGCCTACCCGCAAAGCTCTGGGCGATCCCGGGGCATAAAGGTGCTATGCTCTTGCGCATTGAACACGGTCCTCATCCTTTTCTCCGCGATTTCGTTTTTCGCCTACGGCTTGGCTTGCTTCGTTTCCCCCTACTTGAAGCGCGAGTTCATTCGCTACGGCATGGATGCGCTGCGACCATTGGTCGGTTCGCTGCAAATCGCCGCGGCAATGGGGCTGGTGGGCGGATTGAGCCAGCCCTGGATGGGAAGCGCGGCGGCGACCGGGCTCGCCGCGATGATGCTCGTCGCGGTCTGGGTCCGGATTCGGATCAAGGACAGCCTGCTGCAAACGACCCCGGCCCTTTGCTACCTCGTGCTGAATGCCTACCTGGGTTGGGCCGCATTCTGACCAGCCGGGGCTAGAGCAGGATAATGGCTGCGCACAGCGCGAGCATGACGAGTGACGGCACGGCTTTCTGAAAAGGGTCCTTCACTTTCAAATGCATGGCGAATGCGCCCAGCATCAGCACGCCGAGGGCGAGCGCCGCCGTCCGGTGCAGACCGGGAACCCAGATGGCCGCCAGCAGGGTCAAAGCCAGGCCGATCTTCATCGCACCGACCAGATACATGAACCACGGAGGCAGCCCATACGCGGCAAACTCTTCGCGAAGGGTGGTCGCATTGCCTCCGCGATAGGATGTCTTCCGACCGGCCCGCAGGATCCAGACATTCAGGATGCCGAGGCCCACGATGAGAAGCAATGCGATGCGGAGGATTTCCACGGTGGATGGTTGAGCAGGTAAAACTCGTTGTCATCTTGGCGGGCCGGCTTTGGACCTGCAAGCAATCTTACAACGGGCGGTCGCGTATGGAGGGTTCAGGCCGACGGCGGGAAAACCCACAGCGCGGGCCGGCCGGCATTGCAATGCACGGCCCGTCCGAGCAGCGTGAACGCAGCCCAGGAGTAGTAGAGATTGTTGCGGGCAAGATTGCCGGCGACGAAGCCGTTCGTCGGGTTTGCGAGGGCGCTCAGCCGCATCGCGGCCGCCGGGATCGGATAGAAGATGGTCTGCACCGCGGCGCGCGATGCCCCGTCTTCACCGATCAGAACGGGAAACCGTGTGATCCACTGGCGCACATCCAGCCCGGAATCGGCAGCGGCGCGGTCGGCGGCAAAGACGACTTTGCGGCTCAAAACCGGAAACACGAGCAAGCTGCCAAACGTCCAGAGCGTCATCCAGCAGGTGTATCCCAGTAGCGCGTTGGTGGGCGCGCGCGTGGCGAGTCCCAAGGCGATCGTTCCGAGCGATGCGCCCAGGAGATTCCAAATAACGACTAAAAGAAAAGCCCGCCCCGGCAGACCCTTCGCGATCTGCCACTCCCGCCGCCGGACCTCGACGGCGAGTTCCGCTTTCGGCAGGCTTTCCCGCCAAGCGGCCGGCAGCACGCTCTCGGCCCGCCGTCCGAATCCGACGAGCCCGCCGGTGAAGGCCAGGTCGTCCACCACCGCGGTAATCCCGGTCTGTCCGTTGCGGGGGTTTCGCGAAAGAGATGCTCCGCCGATCAGCCGCAGCAGATGCGTCCGCCCGAGCGCGAGGGCTATTGACGCAACCAGGACAGCGGGCGCGAATCCGGAGGTGAGAACAAAGCTTGCGTAGCTGAGCAGTCCGACACCCGCCAGCACCACGGTGTGACCAAGAGCGCCCGGAACCCAGCGTCGCAGAAAAACGGTCGCAGTCGGCCGGGGATCCGGCATTAACCACCACCCGCCGATGACATCGAACACGGCTTGCACCCCGAACGCCGCGACTGCGATGAAAAGGCCGAGACGCGGGTCGATCGGGTTTCCGCCCCCGCCCGCGAGCCAGCAGAGCCCGCTGATCGCGGCCAGGACCCAAAAGCCGACGTTGGCAATTCCGAGCCGCAGGCGGCGGCTGGCCAGTTCGATTTGAGCGGGACTCATCACCTACTAACGAGCGGGAAGTCGAGTGGAGACGCGGCGAATTTCGCTCTCCGGCGTCCTCAACGCACCCGCGGGCGTAGAGTAGTATGCCTCAATCCGACACCCATGACTGAACAACAATCATCTTCCCGCGTCTGGCTGATCACCGGTTGCTCCAGCGGATTCGGTCTGGCGCTCGCCTCAGCCGTTCTGTCGAGCGGGCAAAGGGTCATCGCCACCGCCCGCCAACCTGCCACCCTCGATGATCTCGCGGCGCGCTTTCCCGCGACGTGTCGCGCTCTCGCGCTTGATGTCACCGATGGCGCGCAAGTAAAGGCCGTGGTCGCGCAAGCGGTGGAGTCGTTTGGCCAGCTCGATGTCGTGGTGAACAACGCGGGTTACGGGCTCGTTGGCGCTTTTGAGGAACTCGGCCCTGAGCAGATCGCGCGGAACTTTGACACCAACTTCTTCGGAGCGCTGGACGTCATCCGCCAGACGTTACCCATTCTCCGCGCGCAGGGCAGCGGCCACATCGTCAACATTTCCGCAGCCGCCGTGATCTCCAACTACGCGGGTTTTTCCATTTATGGCGCGACGAAGTGGGCGCTCGAAGGTGTATCGGAATCGCTCGCTGCCGAACTCAAGCCGCTCGGAATCAAGGTCACGATCGTGCAACCGGGACCCTTCCGCACCGACTTCATTGGGCGCTCCCTCGAGCGTGCGGAAAAACACATCGCCGACTACGACCGCTCGAGTGGAAAGTTCCTGCGTTTCCTCGAAACGATGGATGGAAGACAGCCCGGCGACCCGGCCCGGGCGGCCGAAGCGATCATCGCTGCGGTGGAGTCCGACGCCCCGCCCCTGCGCCTTGTGCTGGGCAAATACGCGAACGACAAGACGCGGAAAAAGCTCGCCGATGCCGAGCGGGAACGCGCCGCGTGGGAACCGGTCGGACTGCCCGCGGATTTCCCTCCCTCCGCATGATCGATCGCATCCAGGGCCTCGCGTGGGGCCCCTTCATCGGCGATGCACTGGCCATGCCGGTGCATTGGTATTACGACCGCGTGGCGCTCCATCGCGACTATGGCGTGGTGCGGGATTACCTGGCGCCGAGAAATCCGCACCCCGACAGCATCCTGTGGCGCTCGGAATACACTCCGCTCAACCAACGCGGCGACATCCTGCGTGAACACGCGCAATACTGGGGGCAGCGGGGAGTTCACTACCACCAGTTCCTGAAGGCGGGCGAAAACACCCTCAACCTCCAGCTTGCCAAAGTCCTGGCGGATTCGATCCTCGCGGCGGGCCACTACGATGCGGACGATTACCTCGCCCGCTACACCGCCTTCATGCTCACGCCCGGGCAGCACCGCGACACCTACGTGGAGGAGTATCACCGGAAATTTTTCAGTGCCTACGCCAGCGGCCGCGCTCCGCGCAAGTGTGCCGGCGGCGATATCCACATCGGAGGACTCGCCCATGTCGGGATTCTCTGCGCCTTTCTCGCCGCCGATCCGGAGACCGCCCGCGCCGCCGTGCGCGAACATATCACCCTGACCCATCGCAGTGATGACGTCCTTGCCGCTGGTGACGCCCTCGCCCGGATGCTCTGCGAGACCACCGCTGGCGGCGATCTCCGCGAAGCAATCCTCCGACACGGCGCGGACTGGTTTTCCAAACGCAAAGCCGAAAACTGGTCGCGCGAACCCGATGAGGTCGTGATCGGCCGCCGCCTGAGCCCGGCCTGCTATATCGAAGATGCTTTTCCGGCGTCGCTTTACCTTGCCTGGAAATATGCCAACGATTTCGAAGCCGGCGTCATCGCCAACACCCACGTCGGTGGCGACAACTGCCACCGCGGCGCGGTGGTTGGCGCTCTGCTCGGCGCAGCGGCGGGGACGGCGGGAATTCCGGCGAGGTTTCTCACGGGTTTAAACGGGGCTGCCGGGTTGGCGGCGCAGTTCGAGCAATTGACCGGTTGACCCGAAGGGAATATCGGACGATCCTTAGTCCTCCATGATTCCACGCATCATCAGCTTGATCTTGGTCGCCGCCCTTGCCGCGATTTCGCTGGGCACGATGGAATCTGCTCCGCCGGACGACAAAATGGATTGCTGCATGTCGGAAAGTTCGGATCAGCGTTGTCCGGATTGTCCCAAGGACACCGGCTCCCACGGCAAATGCTGCTGTGTTCCCCTCGTGGTTCTCTTTTTTCTCCCGGCGCGGCCCTTGATCCATTCGTTTTCAACGGCCAGCTATGTGGTCTTCCGGGAATCCTACCCTTCGCAGACGACCACTCCGTTGCTGCCGCCGCCGAAGATTTCCTGACATCTCCGTCCTGGCCCGATCGCGGTCTGATGCTTTCGGGGTCACTGAAAGAAATTCGAAAATGGAGATTCATTATGAAATCATTCCTCTTCATCGCCTCGGTGCTTCTGGCCGTCGCGACCTCGCCGATGATCTCGGCGGCGTCCGCGGGCACGGGCTGCGACTGCTGCAGCACGGGCAAGTGCGGGTGCGCGCAATGCGCATGCTGCGATTGCTCGACCTGCTCGGGCTGCAAGTAACCGGGCACCACACGGGGCGCCCGCCGGTCAATCGCCGGCGGGCGCTTCCTTTTTTCCCGGGCAATGGGAATTTCGGAACAAAGTACTGGCGCTTTCGGCACTTCTTTGCGAGCTAGGTTTCTGCCGCTGCAAGCGCTCACCCCAACAATCATCATGAGACCATTTTCCCGTCAGGCACTTGTCACTCTCAGCCTCTTCGCCGCTTCGCTTCTGTCCGTCGCGGCCGCCGATCAAAACGCCGATCAAATCCTCCGCCAGATGTCCTCGACCCTTGCGGCCGCGCAGACTTTCCGCTTCGAAGCGACCCGCGAGATTGACGCGGCCTTGCTTCCCGGGCTCGGGCTGCCGGGCAAAACACGCATCGCCGCCCTTGTGCAGCGTCCGAATAAATTCTCCGCCGTGGCTGTAGGCCAAGCCGGGGAGCGCCGGTTCATCGCCAACGGGCAGACCCTCACGCTCTTCGAATCGAAAGGAAACTTTTTCACCACCGTTCCGATGCCGAAGACGATCGACGCGCTCGTCGAGGAACTGGATGCCAAGTATGGCTTTGTCCCGCCCCTCATGGACTTTGCGGTCAGCGATCCCTATCAGGAATTCCGGCGTCAGTCGCAGTCCATCACTCATCTGGGGCGCGTGAAAATCGGCGGTGGGTTCCTCGGCCTCGGCGCAGTCGAGTGCGACCAGCTTCTGCTGAAAGGCCCTGTCGCCAGTGCGGAGTTATGGATTGGTGTGAGCGATCATCTGCCCCGCAAAATGGTCGCGACCTTTCATCGCACCGGTCAGCCGCAGTTGCGCATCGAGTTCCTGAAATGGTACCTCGCCGCACAGGCGACCGCAGCCGACTTCTCCTTCGCCCCGCCCAAGGGCGCGCAAAAGATCGAGATGTGGACCACCGACCGGATGGACTCCGCCCTCAAAGGCACCAAGAAACCCTGACCCATTGACCCCATGAAATCACCCATTCGCCTTGTCCTGTTTGCTGTTGCGATTTTGCTCCTCTGTCCGGATGCCCATGCGGGCCGCCGCGTTTATGGAGTGAGCGGAGGCGGTGGTGCGGTTGCGGCCGGCCCTCGCGGAGTCGCGTGGTCGGGCCAGAACAGTTCCGGCGCGGTGACGCGGCGGGGAGCCGCCGTCTCGACGGACAATGGTGTGGCCGTGGCCGGTCGTCGCGGAGTCGCTGTCGCGGGGAACAACGGAGTCGCGGTCGCGACACGTCCCATTGCTCCCGTCCTCCCGCGTGGATACATCGCCACGGTGCCGGTGGGTGCGCGTCCCATCGTCTATGGCGGCTACAATTGCTATTACGTCGGCGGAATCTACTACCGTCCCGTTTTTTATCAGGGAACCACCGTTTACGTGGTGGTGAATTGATCTTTTCCCGCCCTCACGCCCGACGGGAGAACCAGACCGTGGCATAGGCTCCCAACGCTGTTTGGGTGGTCGAGACATGCAACACGTCCACGGCCTGGCCTTCGACGTTGAGCCAGGCCGTGACCTGGGATGACACGTTTTCCAAAAGGAGGCGCTCCCGCTCCTGCGTTAAAATCCCCATCTTCCAGGCATGGAAGCAAACATTCTGAACAAG
>JBMOHI010000021.1:0-14613 GCA_049317925.1 Terrimicrobiaceae bacterium | reverse complement strand
TCGCAGGGAATCTCCGGGCTGTCGTAAACCCCGGGGGCGCGCGGTGCCATGTGACCGATCACCAATCCGTCCATGCCCTCCATGGTCCGGTCAATCAGGGACACGTCAGTCACGGAACCCTCAATCATGTCGGCTTCACCTGCCGGATTCTGCACGTCGAGAGACACGACGCGAAACCGGCTTTGCAAGACCTTTACCAGGTGCCGGCCAAGAAATCCGCCGCCACCAGTGACGAGGACGCGGGCGCTAGGGGAAAGAGGAGGCATAAAAGGATCTTGCAGGCGTGGTGAACACCGTCAAGCCGGCAATCAAACATTTGATATTGCATTTCTTGCCGATCGTTTATCTTTGCGGAACCGCTCAAAGCGCCCTCATGAAAGTTCCTCTCGTCCTCCTTCTGAGTGTCGCGCTGGCGCACGCTGAGACTATTTCCGATCTGAAATCCTGGACCATGGAGGGCGGGGTGGAGATGGACGCCGCCAAGCCGGGCCCGGGCGGAAAACCTTCCATCAAACTGGGGCCGAAAAGCCGCGCCGCCATCACGCTGCGCGACACCGACGGTTCGGGGAAGGTCAGCTTCTCTGTCTATGACGATGGCGTCGTGGCCAGTCCGGACAAAAAGAAATCGGTCGGTCCGCGCTGGGGAACCTCGGAGTCCAGCGGACGCATTTTCGTCGGCGCGATTATGTACGCGAAGTACCTGCAACCCGAGGGTTCGCTGTGTCTGATCGACACCGATCCGAATGACAAGAGCCCCTGGCTGGCGGTCAAGTTTTTGAGTCCGCGTGGGCAGCCGGGCTGGAAAAAATGGGAGTTCG
Source organism: Terrimicrobiaceae bacterium (assembly GCA_049317925.1). Lineage (GTDB taxonomy): Bacteria > Verrucomicrobiota > Verrucomicrobiia > Chthoniobacterales > Terrimicrobiaceae > CAMASH01. The sequence continues at coordinate 13,795 of JBMOHI010000021.1, read as the reverse complement.
ACTTCAACCCGGTCACCGGGCTCGCCGTTTCCGTCGACGGCAAGCCAGTCCCGCAAAAGTATTTCGATTGGAACGTTTCCAAAGTCACCGGATTCAATGGCTTGATTTTTTACGGTGACGACACGCCCGAGGCGACGGCGCAGACCGTTTGGATTGCGGATATCAATTACGAATTGGGTCCGCCCATGACGGTGAAGCCCGGCGCTTTGCCGACCCCGACTCCGCCACCCCCGCCGCAAGCGAAGGGCCCCGCTCCCGAGGAAGAGACCGAGAAATCCGGCGAGCCTGCGGTCATGGCAACGATGGCGGGCTACAAGCCGGGCCCGATGTTGCTCGATGATCTCAAAAATCTGAAAGTCCCACTCGTCGAGGGTTACGGCTCGAAACATCCGCGTTTGCTGTTTTCTGCGGATGACCGCGAGTCCTTGCAGAAGCGCGCCGTGGAGCGGCCCGATCTGTGGAATGCCGTGCTGGCCAACGCCGCGGGCGTCAAAGACCCCGCGAGTGTGCCGCCGCCCGAGGTGATCCGCAGCGGCGCGAAATACTGGCGCATCGAAAAGGTGCAGTCCGCCGCCCTGGCCTGGTTTGTCACCGGCGAGCAGGCTTACGCCGAGGGGGCCATTCGTTGGATGGTGGCCCATGCCAAAGAGGCTATTTGGGGCGACAAATACCGACCCAATCTCGACCTGGTCGCCTCCTGGTATCTGTACCACATCGCGATCGGGTATGACCTTCTGAAAGATCAAATGACGGAGGCCGATCGCACGGTGATCCGCAACAGCCTGATCGAGCATGCGCGGCATATTTACCTCGATCACGATCCGCACAAAACCGACGAAAAGATCCGCTACGATCAGAATCATACTTATATCCCGACGGTGGCGTTGTCCGCCGCCGCCCTCGCGCTGCTCGACGACGTTCCCGAAGCGAAGTATTGGCTGACCCGCAGTTACGCCGTCTTGCGCCGCTCGCGCTACGTGCAAAGCGAGGATGGGTATTACTACGAAGGCTTCGGTTATTGGACGTATGCGTTGATCTGGCAGGCCCGCGGCGCGGAATTGCTGGCCCGCGCGACCGGGGAGAAGCTTTTCGATATTCCGGTCCTGCGCGATTCCTGGCTCTTTGGTTTACATCTCAGCCTGCCCGGTCCCCCGAACGCTTACGGAATCGGCGATGCGGCGTCCTGGAGCGACGGGAAGATCACCGACAATCATTTCGGCAACTACGCCATGCTGTGGGAAGTGGCCTCGCAAACCGGGTCCGGCGAAAGCCGCGCGGTCGGCGACCTTTATCATGGCCGCAAGCCCGAGCAGGATTATCCGGCGACGGCGTTCCTGTGGTTCAATCCCAAAGTCGCCCCGACGCCCCTCGACCGGATTCCGCCTTATCATTACTTCCCCGATCACGACGTGGTGGCCTGGCGTTCCGGCTGGGACGCGGATGCCACGAGTTATCTTTTCCGGTGCGGTCCGCCGCTCGGACACCGGGCCGCCGGCAAGATTGATCAGCTCAAGGATTGGACGATGAACTGCGGTCATGTTCATCCCGACATTGGTGCCTTCTGGATGTTTGCCAAGGGAACGTATCTCGCGGTCGACACCGGCTACACCGCGGAAAAATGGACGAAGGATCACAACACCCTGCTGGTGGACGAAAAAGGGCAGGGGATGGATGGCGCGTATTGGAACGAGCGGGGCATCCCTTATGCCGACCTCGACAAGGCCCGCATTACGAGTCAGTTCCTTAGTGCGGATTACGGATTTGCCCGTGGTGAATTCGGCGCGGTTTACAAGCGCCAGGTCAGCGGTGTTCAACTCACCCGCAGCATCTTGATGACGAAAAACTGGATGCTGATTGTAGACGACATGGCGGCTGATCAGCCCCGCCGGCTGACCTGGCTTTGCCATTCCGCTGCGGAGTTTCAAAAGGGTGGCCCAGGTTTTGTGGCCCGTCAGTCCAAGGCGTCACTCGCGGTGCTGCCGCTGGCTCCGGCCGGGGTCGAGGCCAAACCCGAGGCGACCATGGTGATGGGTGGAAAAGCGCCGGGCCGCGGTGAGCCGGAGCAACGCGGATTCAAACTCGGCCTCCGTTCCACCGAACCGGCTGCACAGACCCGATTCGTCAATCTCCTCGTGCCGCTTGGAACCGGCGAAGAGGTGCCCGCAGCGGAATTGATCAAAAACGACGGGGATCAGATCGGGCTGCAAATCAGGTGGCCCGATGGAAGATCGGAGTCCATCAGCCTCGACCTCGGTTGGAAAGCCGGCGGGGAAAAGGGCCCGGCGTCGATCAGCATGAAGTCATCATCGTGAAGCGTGTCCTTCAGATTCTCGCGGCGCTTGTTTCGCCTGCCCTGTCCGCTTCCGCCGCACTACGGACCGCCCATGTTTTCCAGGATCACATGGTTCTGCAGCGGGACAAGGCCGTTCCCGTCTGGGGTTGGGCCGAGTCCGGCGCGACCGTGAAGGTCGACTTTGCGGGACAGGAAAAAATCACGACGGCTGACTCCAACGGCACTTGGAACGTGAAGCTGGATCCGCTCACCGCTTCGGCCGAGGGCCGTCCGCTCCGCGTTACCGCGGGCCAGGAAACGCTCGCGCTTCAGGATGTGCTGGTGGGTGAGGTGTGGGTTTGCGCCGGACAGTCGAACATGGCCCGCAAGCTGAGGAACGACGCGATGAATTATCCATTCTTCAAAGAATACCCGAAGGATGCCAATTACCCGTCCATCAGGTTTATTAACTATTCCACTCATGCCGCCGCGACGCCGCTGGCGGACTTTGATGCCGTCGTTCACCGCGACAGTCACTGGCAGGCCCTAAGCGAAAGCACGGCCTATGATGTGATGAGCCTGGGGTTTTTCTTCGCCAAGGATCTGAACAAAACACTCGGCGTTCCCGTCGGCCTCGTGCAGGTCGCGGTGGCCGGCACCCCTCAAACCTCCTGGCTGGCGCGCGAAGCGCTGGATGCAGCGGCGGCACAGTTTCCGTCCTCACCGGGCTATGACGCGGCCTTTGCGCGGGCGCAGGAGAATCTCGCCAAGGGTAAGGAGCCTTACAAAGATTGGGCGGGATTTGAGGCCGCCGAAGCTGCCTGGAAAGCCAGCCCCTCCGGTCGCTGGCCCGGCGCGAATCTCAACATTCCCGATTATCCCGGCGTGCTCTACAACGCCCTTATCCATCCCCTCGCGCCTTTCGCCATTCGCGGCGTGCTCTGGCATCAAGGTGAGAGCGGCCCGGCCGCGAATTACCGGGAACGCCTCCTGGCCCAGGTCGCCGATTGGCAAAAACTTTTCGGGCAGGATTTTTATTTCATCTGGGGTTCCCTCACCCGCAATACCAGCGCACCGCCGCCGCTCGGGGAGGACCAGCAGACCCACCGCAGCGCGGTGGATGAGGAATTTCTTCTCGCCTCGCAGACCTTCGGCCCGGACAGCAAAGCCGTTCTGGTCAATTTCTTCGACCTCGGGAACCAGGGCACCCACTGGGCCCGCAAGCAGGAGGTCGGCCGCCGCATGGCCGCCGCCGCGCTCGCCACCGCGTATGGCAAACCCGACACCGTTTTCACCGGCCCCGAACTTGTTGAGGCGAAGATCGAAGGTGCGACCGTGCGCGCAAAGTTCCGCCACATTGGAGCGGGCCTCGTTTACGAACCCTCCGTCGAGGGGATCTCCGGATTCCTCCTTGAAGAAAAAGGTTCCAGCCCGGAACTCCGCTGGGCCAACGTCGCGATCGAGGGCGACACGGTCATCCTCTCGCACCCCGAGGTGACCAAACCCTCCAACGCATACTATGGCTGGTATGCCAATCCCCACGAAACGCTTTTCAACAAAGAAGGCTATCCTGCCTATCCCTTCCGCGCTGTGCCGCGGGTCTTCGCAGCCAAAGGAAAATCCGGTGCGCCTTTGGTTGAATTGGTCAACCCTCCAGCCAAGACCGATCTCAACGTCAGTCATGTCCGCCGCCACGGCTACATCTTCAGCGTCGTTCAGGACAAAGGCTCCGGTCAGGCCACTGTGCGTGTGCGCCTACCGCGCGAATGGAAAGGTGCCACCTTCACCGCGAAAGGCCTGCCGGTGGCCGCCGGCCTCGAGCAGATCGATCCCGAAGGCTACCGCATCCACGAATTTGTAACCGAGATCAACGGCCCCGACATCGTCGTTGCCGACACTGTGCAAACTCCCGACTTTACCGGCGTCGAGCGCCCCTGATCGGGCAATTTCTTAATCCTTTACCGGGAAGGAATCGTTGGTGCTCTTGAGATGATTGCGGAGGGCGTCAGCCAGGCCGGCTTTGAGTTTAGCGGCATCGGCCGATCCGGCCAGATTTCTGGTTTCGGCGGGATCTTCAGCGAGATGGTAGAGTTCCTCTTCGCCGTTTTCGTGGAGGATGTATTTCCACGCGGCGGAACGGACGAGGCGCAGACCGGGCTGGTGCCAGGACGCGAAGATGTATTCGTGGGGTGCCGCTGATTCCGTATCGTGCACGATCGGAAGGAGGCTGCGGCCTGGTAACTCCGGTGCTTCGGCGGCCCCGGCGAGATCGAGAATGGTCGGCACAATGTCCAGGAGACTGCACAGCTGGGGACGCCGGCCGGGAGCGATTCCGTGGGCGAAAGTGCCCGGTGCATGCGGTCCGGCAAAGCGACTCTGCGGCGGCGCGATGATGAGCGGCACCCGCGTGACGCCTTCGTAGCCGAATGGTCCCTTGAAGGGCAGGTCGTGTTCGCCCGCCATGTCGCCATGGTCGGAGGTGAAAATGATCCACGTGTTGCTGAAGAAGCCACTGCAACGCAGCTGGTGCAGGGTCTCGCCGATGTCGGCATCCACCCGCTCCAGCAGGCGGCTGTAGAATTCGCTATAGGCGCCCCATTTTTCCTCCGGCCAGTCCACCCGGCGGGTCTGCGAATCGCGCGGGAGATCGGGCGCGGAGGGAATGTTGTCCCACGGACGGCGGAATCCCTCGACGCGCCCGTCGGGATCGTAGAAATACAGATCGTGCGGGTTGAGAAACGAGACCACGTGAAAAAAGGGCCGCTTATTGGTCATCCAGTCGTGGTCTTTCCAAAAGCGTGAGGCCAGCAGGCGGGTGGACTCGTCGTGCGAACACTCCTCAGCCACATCAAAACCGTGGTCGTGAAGGTCGCCGCCGAGATGCCATTTGCCATGGTAGGCGGTGTCGTATCCGGCATCGCGCATCCGTTTTCCCACCGTGAGCAGCGAAGTCGAAAGCGGCGGGCAGGGAGAGTTGAGGTTGCCCGGCATGCCCGCCTGACCGGGAAAAAGCCCCGTCATGAGCGTGGCGCGCGAAGGCGAGCAAACCGGCGCGGTGCAAAAGGCATTCTGAAAAGCAACTCCGCTGCGGGCGAGGGAATCCAGGTGCGGGGTGCGGGCGGAAAAGGAACTGCCCAGCGCCTGAATGGTGTCGAACCGCTGCTGGTCCGTGAGCAGGAGAAGGATGTTCGGTCTCGGGGAACTCATGAAAACAGGTCAGAAGAACAAAATCAAAGCTGTGATTTTTGCGCGAGAGTGTCAAACTTTCCAGTCTTCTTCCCATGATTGGTTTCTGTTCTATCGCGTTGCGCTCGCTGCCCATCAATGACGCCCTGGAGCGCATCGCCGCGAGCGGGTTTGACGAGATCGAGATCTGGTATGCGCACGTGCAGCAAAAAAGCGCGGCGGAACTTGCGGATCTTGCCGCGCGGGGCCGCGAACGCGGGCTCACCTTCACCGTGCTTTCGCCCTATTTTTCCTTCACCCGCGGACCGGAAAAAGTGCGCGAGTCGCTGCGCACGGCGGAGGACGCGCTGGCTGTTGCGGGTCTGTTGGGCATCGGAAAAATCCGCACCTTTGTGGATGTGGGACCGGACGGTTTGCCCAGTGCCGGGGCGCAAGCCGGCGATTGGCGGGCGGCCTGTGAGGGCCTGCGTGCATTGTGCGCGATGGACCGCACACGGGAGTTCGTGGTGGAAACCCACCGCAACACCCTGGCGGATTCTCTCCCCTCGGTGCAGCGGTTGCTCGCGGAAGTGGACGAGCCGAATCTGAAGCTAAACTTCCAGGCCAACCCGGATTTTCTGGCCCGCGGATACATCGCGTGTCTGCGCGAACTCTGGCCGCACGTGAGCCACATGCATTGGCAGCAGATTCTCCCCGATGAACACGAGGGCTATATCGAAGATCCCGGCCTGATTGATTTCTCCGAACTGGCCGGATTGCTGGCGGAGAAGAACTACGGCGGCACGGTGTCCGTGGAATACTGCTGGCCTGATGCCGATCCGACCCGCATCGCCACCGCCAACCAATTCGTTCGCGAAATCGGCCTGGCCTGACCGGTCGTCTCCTTCAATGTCCAGCCCCCAATCTGATCCCAACCCGGCCGCACCGAAAACCTGGCACGTCGGCACGCTGACGTACACCACTGGCGGCGTGGTGGTCTTGTTTCTGTTGCTCCTGCTGGGCGATTTCGCGTGGTCCATGCGGGACCGTTCGGTGGGCCCGATGGCGCAGTGGTATCTCAGCAGCCTCTCCGTTCCTAATGTAGTCTTCGGATTGTTGCTCACGTCCTTCCCGGCCTTGATCGGGCTGATTCTTGGTCCGATCATCAGCGTGAAATCCGACCGCCATCGCGGGAAGCGAGGCCGCCGCCTTCCGTTTCTGCTCATCACGACGCCCTTTGCCGCACTGGGCATGATTGGTCTGGGTCTGACCCCGTTTATCGCCCGCTGGGCTCATGGCGTTTTTGCCCCGGGGCATCCCTTTGGTCAGTGGTTCCATGGTGCGATGGATGGCAACCCGGCGGGGAACTGGCTTTTGCGCATGGTCCAAAACGAGATGGTGGTCTCGGTTGTTTGCTTCGGGATTTTCTGGGCGGCCTTCGAATTTGCGACCATTGCGGGCCAGGCGGTCTTTGGCGGATTGATCAACGATGTGGTGCCGAGGCCGCTGCTGGGGCGGTTTTTCGGACTGTTCCGCGCGGTCAGTCTGATCGACGGGATGATCTTCAACTATTGGCTCATGGGCCTGGTGCCAACGCACTACACGGTCATCTTCATTGCCATCGGCGTCTTTTACGGCAGCGCATTTCTGTGGGTTTGTTTGAAAGTCCGGGAGGGCGAATATCCGCCGCCGCCGCCGGCTGTTCCTGTGCAGAGAAACTTCGCCGCGGGATTTGCCGCGAATGTCCGTCTCTATTTCAAGGAGTGCTTTTCCAACTCCTATTACGTGTGGGTCTTTTTCACCGTAATGATTGCGGCGTTGGCCTTTTTTCCCGTCAACGCCTTCAGCATTCCCTACGCGAAAAGTCTGGGATTGAGTATGGACACATACGGCAAGGGGTTGGCCCTGACGTTTCTGATCTCGTTGTGCATGTCGTATTTCATCGGCTGGCTGGCCGATATTTTTCATCCCTTGCGCATGGCCATGGTTTCCCTGGCCGGCTATGCCGTGGTCACCTTAGTGGGCAGCCTGTATGCGACATCGGCGGAGAGCTTTCTCGTTGCCTGGGTGCTGCACGGAGTTCTTTCCGGATGTTATATGACGAGCGCGGCCTCGCTGGGTCAGCGCCTTTACCCGCAATCGAAGTTCGCCCAGTTTGCCTCGGCCGGGGGCATTGTGGCATCGCTGACCCACATGGTGGTGGCTCCGGCGATGGGGTTGCTCATTGACGTGTCGGGAAATGCCTATCGCTTCACCTTCGTGGCCGGCTGCGCGCTGGCGGTTGTCGGACTGATCTCGCTTGGCGTGGTTTATGGAAAATTCCTCAAGCTGGGCGGACCCAAGGACTACGTCGCCCCGGAGTAGTCCGCCAGAGCCACGCCCGGTCCGGGAAATCATCAGTTCTTCCCGCTATTGCTTCTCCGCTGTCTCCGCGCCATATTGGGTGCATGAGCAAAAACACCAACCCCGTCGCCCAATATGTCGAAACTCTGGCCCAGGATGCGCGTTCCCTCATCGCTGCCACCTCGGACGTCGCGGAGGAAAATGTGAAACAGGCCCGCAAGCGTCTGGCAACCGCCCTCAACAGCGGCGGCGAAATCTACGACCGCGCCCGCGAGGAAGCCGTGGTCCGGGCGAAAATCGCCCGCGAAACCGTCAAAGAAAATCCCGTGGCGTCCATCGCCATCGCCCTCATTGTGGCGGGTGTCTTTGCATTCCTTCTGGGTCGGCGCAGGGAGTAGAGCGGTCATCCCGCGCCCGCGGCGAATTCTGTTCCTCTTTCGGAAGGATTCAGTTCCGGTTCGGGGGAAACGGTCCTGCGGGTGAGTGTTTCCTTGCAGCGGGCGTGAGAGCAAGCCCTCCTTCAGAAGTCTCCTTCAGGGCGCGGGGCATGCGGCGGCCGATATCCCGCATGGCCAGCACCACATCATCAAGCGGCACGACGCAGCGCACTCCGGCCAGGGCCATCATGGCGGCCAGCATGCTGTGGACGGCGAACATTCCGTTGCGGCTCACGCAGGGCACCTCGACGTAGCCGCCAATCGGATCGCAGACCATGCCAAGCGTGTTCATCAGAGCGAAAGCCGCGGCGGAACAGGCTTGGTCCGCTGTTCCTCCGCGCGCTTCCGTCACGGCGGCTGCAGCCATGCAGGAAGCGCTTCCGACCTCGGCCTGGCAGCCGCCACGCGCCCCGGAGAAGCTGGCATTTTTTCCGATCACAACCCCGATGGCGGCGGCGGTGAAGAGGGCCTGCGCCGCCGCCGTTTCGTCCAGCCCTTCGTTTTCTTCCAGGTCCAACAGACAGGCCGGTAGGATGCCCGACGAGCCGGCGGTGGGCGTGGCGACGATTCGTCCAAATTGGGCGTTGTGCTCCAGCACGGCAAAGCCGTAGGCGGCCAGCTTCGAGAGGCGTGCTCCGAAGAGCGGTCCGGAGGAGACCGCGTACTCGAACAAGCGGCTGGCGTCTCCCCCCGACAGACCGCTGGGGGACTGGTCTTTGATTCGCAGACCGTCGCGCACGGCCTGCCGCATGATGCGATACTGTCCCGCCATGCGTTCCAGCAGGGGTTCCTCAGCGCAATTTTGCAAACGGGCCTCGCGGGCAAGGGCGACTTGCCACAAGGGCCAGCCGCGCGCCTGCGCCAGTCCGAGCAATTGCGCGGCGTTTTCGTAGTCGAGGGTGGACGTCTCCGTCATGGCTCAGAATACCAGCCGGGGAATCTCGCGCAGCCTGCTGATTTCCGGCAGGCGGCCCAGCAGGCTCCGGCAATCGTCCGGGATGGCTTCGTCCGTTTCCACCAGGGTTAGCGCTTCGCCTTCGCGGCCTTTGCGGGTGGTGCGGATGGTGGCAATATTGATCGCGGCGCAGGCGAGGAGGGTGGTGATTTTGGAGAGAAACCCCGGGCGGTCCTTGTGCCACATCACGAGAGTGACCAGACAGCCGTCCACCCGCGCGGTGAAGCCGTCAATCGTCAGAATCTCAATGCTGCCGCCCCCGATGGAGGAGGCGGTGACTGTGCAGGATGTTTTTTCCTCCGCAGACGAAATCACCAGCCGCGCGGAATTCGGGTGGACATCCTCGCCGAGATCAACGGTTTGAAAAACAACGTGCAAATTCTGCTGCCCGGCCCATGTGAGTGCGTCCTTGAGGCGGGCATCGTCGGGTGGCCAGTTGAGCAAACCCGCAACCAGGGCCCGGTCGGTGGCATGGCCTGCTCCGGTGGCGGCGAAGGAGCCATGCAAGGCAATCTGCGCGTCGGCCGGTTCCGTGCCGAGCAGGGCGCGGGCGGCCAGACCGATCCGCACGGCCCCGGCCGTGTGCGAACTGGAGGGACCGGTCATCGGTGGGCCGATGATCTCAAAGGCGGAAAACACACTCATCCCGCCAGCCAGCGATCCCGGTTCTTGGTGACGAAGTCATCATCGGTGAGCCAGGGATAGGCCAGCGAAACGCGGGTGATCTCGTCCGCCTGTCCGGGCGAAAGCACCTCGTGCGGATTCAGGCAATGCGTGGTGGGCAGCAATCCCTGGCGGCGCAGCACTTCATGGATGCCGGGCAGGCAGCCGCGGAATTCGTTGGCGGCGTCAAAGATCACCGCATTGGTGTCCGTGAGCGCGGTGTTTTTGGCCAGCCAGGAGGCGGCCAGCGTTTCCTTTACGCGGGCTGCTTTGATTTCCTCCAGAAGCTCCACCGCGCGTTTGGTCCAGACTCCGAACTGACCGAGCAATCCGCCGGCGATGAAACGGCGTTTTCCCTCGAATTCCCAGGCGGTTAGCAAATCGAGCACGATGTTGTCGTCGTTGCCGGTGTAGAGGGCGATATCCTCCCGACCCGATGCGGCGAGGGCGCGGATGACGTCGATGGTCTGGTAGCGATTGAACGGCGCCATCTTGACCGCGACCAAATCGGGGATTTCCACGAAGGCGCGCCAGAAATCGAAGGGCAAAACGAGTCCGCCCACGGCCGGCTGGAGATAGAATCCCACCAACGGAATGTGCTGCGCGACCTCCCGGCAGTGGGCCACGATGGCGGAAATCTCCGCGCCCCGCCACGCTGCCAGGCTCAGCAATCCGGCGTCGTAACCCAGGCTGCGGGCCAGTTCCGCCTCCGCGACGGCCTGGGTGGTTTTTCCGCACAGACCGGCGATAAGGGCGAAGGGGCGGGGGACCTTTTGCCGAAGGATCGTCGCCTCCTCCGCAGCCAGCTCAAGGACCGGGCGCAGCAGGGCATGATGCGGTTCGCGGATTTCAAACTGGGTGGAGTGCACCGCCACGGCCAGTCCTCCCGCGCCCGCCTCAAAGTAATACCGCACCAGGGCGCGTTCGTGGCGGACCGACCACCGCCGGTCTTCATCAAGGGCGAGGGGCAAGGCGGGAATGGCTTGGCCTGCCAGCAGGTGGGCCCGGAGATCAGAAATTGCCATCACGTTTTTCAAATCCGGTGGGTTTGTTGAAGGTGGTCCCGCCGTCCCGCAGCCAGGCAGCGATCCATTCGATCATCTGGTCAATCGACGTTTCCGGCGGACCGAAAAGCCGGTGGGAAAGCGAGGCGTCATTGAGCCACGCCGTCTCCGATTCCCGGCCGGTGAACTGCGGTTCGCGTCCGAAAAGTTCCCCGAACCGTCCGGCCAGATCCCGAACCTTTAAAACGTCGGGTCCGGTGATGTTGACGATGAACGACGCCGTGCTGGCCAGCTCGTGAGCCATGAGGATGTGCGCGACCGCGTCCCGCTGCCAGATGAGATTCACATGGCCCGTTGTGACATCCACTGGTTCTCCGCGCAGCACTTTGCTGGCGATGTCCAGCAGCACACCGTAGCGGAACTCCACCGAATAATTCAAACGGATGAGGGCCAGCCGAGTGCCCAATTCCTGGGTGGAGCGGCGAAAGGCCTGTTCCCGCCCCAGACAGGATTGAGCGTATTCCCCGGTCGGTTCTGTGGGGGATTTTTCGTCCGATCCCTTCGAATCCACCGGGGCGAACGAATAGACGCAGCCGGTGGAAAAGGCCGTAATGCGCGACCCGCTGTAGTGGCCCGCCACCATCTCGGGCAACTCGATGTTCATCTTGCGCAAGAGTTCCGGCTGGCCGGACGTGCCGAATTTTGCCCCCGCCATGAAGATGATGTTCTCAGCCTGCGGCAGAGACTCCAGTTCGGAGGGGATGGTCAGATCGCAGGCCCGGGTCGAGATTCCGGCCTGTTTGAACTCTGCGGCGTCGTGAACGCTCCGAAACCGCGAAACGGCCTCCAGCCGCGCCGCCTTTCCAGCGGCTTGCAGGGCCTTGCGCAGCATCAGGCAGACGTGCAATCCCATCTTTCCGCCCGCCCCCAACACCAGGTAATCCCCGTCGATCCGGGCAATGCTTTCGACAACGCCGGCGGTGGGTTCGCTGAGGAACTCATCAGCCTTTTGCGGGGCGCAAGGGCATGCCAAGGATGAAACGGATTTCATTGTAGTAACTGTGTAGTTACTTTTGAGACTCTGTCAAGTGGCCGGCGTGGTTTGGAGCTTTTCTCCCGTGCCGGTCCGCTATAGGATTTTATCCGATGAAACGCGAGGCGACAGCAAGTCCACGAAGGGTCCGCGATCCGGAACGGACCCGGCGCGACTTGATCGGGGCGGCAACGGGGCTTTTCTCCGCGCGGGGTTTCGATGGCGTTTCCGTGGATGACATTGTGGCAGCCGCCGGCGTCAACAAGCGGATGGTGTATCATTATTTTGAAAACAAAGAGGGACTTTATCTGGCGGTTCTGGGCGAGGTCTTCCGCCGTCTTTCAGACCTGGAGTTGGAAACGCTCGAGTCTGCGACGGACCCCGTGAAAGCCATCGCCGGAATTCTGGAAGCGTACTTTGCGTTTCTGGGAAAGAACCCGGAGTTCGTCGCCCTGCTCTCGTGGGAGAACCTTTATCAGGGCCGTTTTGTCAGCAAACACCCCGAACTGCTCTCCAAGAATCCGGCCCTGACCCGGCTGCGCAAGGCGGTGAAGGATGGCGTCCGCCGGGGCATCTTCCGCGACAATATTGATGTGAAACACCTGCTGGTCAGTCTGATCAGCCTGTGTTTTGTCTATCATGCCAATCGCTTTACCCTTTCCCGCAGTGTGGGCTTGAATCTGGAATCGCCGGAGGTGCTGCGCAAAGGCCTGGCCCACGTGACCGATCTGACTCTGAACGGCCTGTGTCGGCGGAAAACGTGATGTTTCTGATCTCCCGCCGGTGATGAATCCGGCCGGATTCACGGTAAAAACTGGCAGGCTCGACCCAAACGTGAATCTTGGGGAAAAGTCATGAGTTCCGTTGCGCCCACAACCGCTGATTTTGAGCCACTGAGGGAACCATTTCTCGCCTCGGCGTGGCGGTTGTCTGCCCAGGCGGGGTGGAATCAGACTGAGGAGGATTGGGGCCGGCTGATCCGGATGGACGGGTCTTCGGTGAAGGTCCTGATAAAGGATGGAGAAGTTCGCGCAAGTTACTCTGTGGTTGGCTATGGAACCAAGGTGGCCTGGATCGGAATGGTGCTCGTTGATGAAGCATTGCGGGGTGAGGGCTGGGGAAAAGCCGCCTTCGCTGCGGCTCTTCACGATGCAGCGGGTTTTGCAACGGCGGGCCTGGATGCCACGAATCTCGGCGAGCCGATTTATCTCAAGCAGGGTTTTGAGATTGGCGGTCCGGTCGTTCGATGGATGGGTGTTTCCCGACGTGACTCCGCCCCGGCGAGACGTCTGCGGACCGGAATGCACGAGGACGTTGTGGCCCTTGATGCGGCATCCGTCGGGATTAACCGGGCGGAACTTTTGCGCGATCTGGCCGGTTCCGGTGCAGCGGTTTTCCGTTTGGACGAGGGTGGTGCGACCAGTGCCTATGGGATCGTTCGTCCGGGGCGTCTCGCTTCCCATCTCGGACCGGTTGTTGCCGGTTCACCGGAAGGATTTGCGGCCGTTCTGGATCAGGCGTTGGCGTTCTGCCAGGGTGAGCCTCTGATCTGCGATGCGGTGTGCACCGACGCGGCAAACATTCTGGCAAGTCGCGGCCTGCGCCCTGCCCGGTTTTTGAAACGCATGACCCGGCCTCTCGACGCAGGGTGCCTCGCGGGGCCTGAGGTGTGGTGCGGAGCCGGGTTTGAATTGGGTTAGTTCGTGACCAGTTGCCGGCAGCCCGTATCGGCCGCCTCGCGCGAGAGCCATCCGGTCACTGCCATCGCAGGCCCAGGCCAGTTCCGCACCCGGCAGCAGGTTCACGTATTCGTGGCCGTAGCCTCCGACGATTCCGATTTTCAAGAGAAAATGCCCGGAGAGGGACTTGAACCCACAAGGATTGCTCCACCAGATCCTAAATCTGGCGCGTCTGCCAATTTCG
>JBMOHI010000020.1:0-14731 GCA_049317925.1 Terrimicrobiaceae bacterium | reverse complement strand
AAGCCGGAATCGTCGGCTTGCCCAATGTCGGCAAGTCCACCCTCTTCAACGCCGTTACCCGCACCCGCAAGGCGCAGGCGGCCAACTTTCCCTTCTGCACCATTGAACCGAACGTCGGCATCGTCAGTGTGCCCGATGAACGCCTGGACCAGCTCGCCAAAATCTCCGGCTCCGAAAAAATCATCCCCACGGCCATTGAGTTCGTCGATATCGCCGGTCTCGTCGCCGGAGCCAGTGAGGGCGAAGGCCTCGGCAACCAATTCCTCAGCCACATCCGCGAAGTGGACGCCATTGTGCAAGTCGTCCGGTGTTTCGAGAGCGAGGACATTCATCACGTCGCCGGCACGGTCGATCCGGTTCGCGACATCGAGGTCATCACCACCGAACTCATCCTCGCCGACATGGCCGGATTGAAAAAACGGGCCGAACGCTTGCAGAAAGGCGCCCGTGCAGGTGACAAAACCGCCAAAGCCGAGATCGCCCTGGCCGAGAAAATCCTCCCTCACCTAGACTCCGGAAAACCCGCCCTCACCGCAGATCTCTCCGATGAGGAAAAGAAGACCCTCAAAGAGTTTTTTCTCCTCACCAGCAAACCCGTCATCTTTGCCTGCAATGTCGGTGAGAACGAACTGGCCGCATCAGACAATCCCCACATCAAGGCCGTGCGCGAATACGCCGCCGCCCACATGGGTAGCGAGGCCGTCGTAATCAGCGCGCAAATCGAAAGCGAACTTTCCGAACTCCCACCCGAAGAAGCTGCGGAGTTTCTCTCCGGCCTCGGCGTGAGCGACAGCGGTGTGAGTCTGCTCATCCGTGCGGTTTATCACTTGCTCGGACTACGCACCTATTTGACCACCGGACCGAAGGAAACCCGCGCATGGACCATCCACGCCGGTGACAAAGCCCCCGCAGCGGCCGGAGTCATCCACAGCGATTTCGAGCGCGGTTTCATCGCCGCCCAGACCATTGCCTTCGCCGATTTGATTACCTACGGCTCGGAGGCCAAGGCGCGCGAAGCTGGCAAACTCCGCGTCGAGGGCAAGGAATACGTCGTTCAGGATGGCGACGTGCTGGAATTCCGCTTCAACGTGTAACGACCGATTCAGAGCAGGGCCGTCATCACGATGCCCGTGAGGACAGCGAGGAGCAGCTTGAGCAGGAATACCGACATCGTGGTGAGAAGTTGGAACAGGATTCCGAGTGTGGCCAGGAAAACCGTCTCATCCCTCCCACCCTTTGCGTGAGGTTGTTATCCTCCGGCCTTGCCCCGCATTAGAAAACCGGATAAGCACGATCCCATCTCACATGACAGGACTCGGCATTATCTGCGGTATGATCGTAGGGGCGGTCGGATACGTTATCTTCCGGGCCCTGATGCTCGGCTTTTACACCGTGGCCCCGAACGAACGTGCGGTCATCACGAGCTTCGGCCGGGCCCAGCGCATCAACGGCACGACCCTGGACACACCGCTCAATGACGACCTTCCGGCCAGCGACCGCGAGCGGTATAGCTATCCGCAATTGCAGGTCATCCCTCCGGGCGGACCCTATTTCCGCTGGCCCTGGCAAAAGGTCCACAAGGTCAATGTGGCCATCGCCACCGCCAGCATCGCCTACGATCCCGAGACGCCCGACGCCAACCAGAACGGCCAGGTGCTGGAGGCGGTAACCCAGGATCAGCTCAACATCGGCGTGACCGGACAGGTTCGCTTCAGCATCTGCGAGAGCAATCTCTACGCCTTTCTTTTCGCGGTCAAAAATCCCATCGCGCACGTGATGGGGTATTTCATTTCGATTCTGCGCGAACGCATCGCCACCTTCAAGGCTCCCCGGGCGGATGGCGCGGCCGCCTCGGTTTCCGAGGTGCAGTTTGAGGGAATATCGATCAACGATCTGCGGAAAAATCTGAACCTCCTCAACGAAGAGATGGACCGCGAGTGCCGCAGCTCCGCTGCCCGCTACGGGATCATTCTCGATGCTTCGCTCATCACCGGCATGGACCCGCCCCAGCAGATCGAAAGTGCCCTGGCCGCGATCAACACCGCCCACAACGAAGTGTCTTCCGAACTCAGTCTGGCCCAGGCTTTGGCCGACCAACGCATCGAAGAATCCAAGCGTGCGGTTGAGATCCAGACCATGAACGCCCAGGCCGAAGTCGAACCGCTGCGCTGGCTGGCCGAGCAGCTCCGATTGCTCAAGAAAAGCGGAGCGGATGCCATTCCCGGCTATCTTCGCAATGTCCGCCTCGACCTCTACAAACGCGCCCGGCGCATCATTCTGAATACGAGGTCATGACGTTTCTCGTCTCCACATTCCTCACCTTTTTCGCCTGCCTGATCTTTGTCCCGATCCTGCTCGGACTGACGCGATTCTTCTGCCTCTTCGCCATCGTGCAGGAGTGCGAGGCCCAGATCTTTTTACTCTTTGGCAAGGTGGTCAGCGTCATTGACCAGCCCGGACTGCACTTCCTGCCGTTGAAAATCGGTCCCCATGCCTTGCTCATCCGCTTCTTCGGCACGGTGCGAAAAGTGGACCTGCGGCTGGATCAGGAGTACCTGCGCAGTCAGCCGGTCAACTCCGAGGAAGGAACGCCCATGGGCATCGGCGTCTGGTACGAGATGAGCGTGTCCAATCCGGTGGATTACCTCTTCCGCAACACCGACCCGCGCGGCTCCCTGCGGGCCAACGTGCGCAACGTGGCGGTGCGCAGCCTGAGCAACATGCCCCTGCAAAACCTCCTGGAAGACCGCCACGGCATGAGCCGGAAAGTGCGCGAGGAAGTGACTCCGAAATCTGAGGCCTGGGGTTACCGCCTGGGTTCGGTCTATATTCGCAAAGTCCACTTCCGCGACAACGAGATGATTCATCAGATCGAACAAAAGGTGGTCAACCGCCTGCGCCAGGTTACCTCTGCCATTCGCCAGCAAGGCGCCAATCAGGTCGCCGTAATCAAGAGCGGCGCCGAACGCACGGCCGCGGCCGAATTTGCCCATGCCTCAGCCGTTCGTCCTTACCTCGTCGGCACGGCCATTCAGGAGATCGCCAGCGACAAGGATATCCTCGAAGCCGTCTTTGAGATTCTCGAAACGGAAAAGATGCTCGAAGGCGAGGTTGAACTCACCCTTCTTCCGAAGGACAGCGACGGCCTGCTGGCCAAGTTGCTGGCGGCGGAAAACATTCCCTCCATCCAGCCGCCCCCCTTGCGTCCCTAGCGACTGGCGAGAGTGGACGGAAGCACTGAACTCAGCGGCCCGCCGGAGGATTCTCCCGCCCGACCCAAGGCACATCGTCCAGGTAGCGCATAAGGCAATATGCCAGCATGAACAACGCTCCGACCGGTTGGAAGGCAAGCAGCCACGCGTCCTGCCATTTAGGAAAAAATCCGACCCGCAAAACCGCCAGAAGAAGAAGTCCGTAGCCCATCAGCGCAGCGATGCGGACGGCGGGACGCAGCCGAAGGCTAAAACTCTCCACCACCGCAAGGGCCGCGGCCGGAACCAGAATGAGATACGTCAGCGACTCGCTGGCCGGACCCAGCAGCACCATCCAGACACACGCCAGGGAAAAGAGTCCGCCAAGGAGTCGTTCCTTCGACCAGGATTTCCAACGCCCATAAACGCAAAAAGCCGCAATCGCCGCACCGCCTGCCACGCGCACAATATGGTAGCCGGTTTCTGAAAGGGGAAAGTTGCCGATCCGCACCAGCAAGAACCAGAGATCCAGCGGGGCGATGTGAATCGGATAGGCCAGACGATTGTCCACCAACCGCGTCTCGACCCATTGCTGATACTGACGCGCCACGTAGTCCGGGTTTTGAAACAGGAACGGCAGCAGCGCCATGACAATCAGCGCCAGCGCCAGCCGCCAGCCGAATTTCCCCGGCGCCACCAGAACCAACAACATCCCGAGCGCGAGCGGATAGATTTTCCAATAAAACGCTCCCGCCACCGCAATCGCCGCCACCGTCCATCGCCCGGTAAACGCCGCGGCCACACCGATCATGAGCAGACCAATTACGATCGGATTGGCCTGACCGCTGTCCAAATTTCCTGCCGCAATCGGCAGGATGAGGAGAAACACGAGACCCCGCAAATGTTTGGGCACATCGGAAAACGGGCCATATTTTAAGACGCTCCAGATTCCACCCAACAAAATCCCGGCGGAGAGCAGACGCCAAAGAATGTTGGCCACCGCGACGGACACGAAGGTCAGCGAGGCAAAGAATACCGCGATGAGCGGACTGTAAACAAAGCCCTTGTTCGGTTTGAAACTATAAAGCGCATCACCCTCCAGCCAATTGTGAGCCCCGCGCAAATAGGGCGCAAACCCCGTCACCCGCTCGGGTTTAACGAAGAACATGATGATGAAAACCAGCAGCGTGATGCCCCAGGCCAGAACGGCCAGGGTGTTCCAACGATTGAGGCGGTCCAGACCGAACGGTTTAAGGGCGTCGTCGCTGAATTTCACAAAAATGAGCACCCGGAGCCTCGCTTTGACACCTGTCTAACAGGATTATCCCCGCTGCGAGGGGCTCTGCGAGTTGGGCTACGCCATTGAAATGCACCTTCGCGCGGGCAGTCGAACTGCGTTCTTCATCCTGTCGGTTTTTCCTTGTTCTGCTTCGCAAAAAATCGGGCTGACAGGATTCGAACCTGCGACCTCTTGAACCCCATTCAAGCGCACTACCAAGCTGTGCTACAGCCCGTTTTCCGGGAGGAAGAGATTCCACCAACATGCGGAGGGTTTCAAGCGTTAAAGATTTCGGCTTTGAAAACCTCACCGCACCGCTACGATTTCCCGCAATGACCAATGTGGCCATAGTCGGTGCCAACGGATATTCCGGCGAGGAACTCTGCGCGATCCTTGCCCGGCATCCGCATGTCCGGATTTCCGCCGTCACCTCCCGGCAACATGCGGGGAAGCCGGTCTCGGACATCCTGCCCAGACTGGCGGGCTGGCCGGCAGTTTCCGGTTTGAGATTTTCGGAGTCCGCGGTGGAGGCCGTTCTCAAAACGGGCGCGGAGTTTGTTTTCCTGGCTTTGCCGCACGGGCTGGCGAAGGAATTTGCCGCACCGCTCGTTGAGGCAGGAAAGCGGGTCATTGATCTCAGCGCCGATTTCCGGCTGCGGGACGCCGACATTTATAAAGAGTTTTACGGCGAGGATCACGGGGCCATCCATTTGCTGGGCGAGGCCGTGTATGGAATTCCCGAACTGCACCGTGCCGAGATCGCGAAAGCGCGGCTGGTCGCCTCAGCCGGATGTTATCCGACCAGCATTTTGCTGCCGCTGGTTCCCTTGTTGAAAGCCGGACTGATCAAGGCTTCCACCATCATCGCCAGCAGCGCGAGCGGTGTGAGTGGAGCCGGCCGGAAAGCGGAAACGTCGCTGCTTTATGCTGAGTGCAACGAAAGCCTGCGGGCCTACGGCCTGCCCAAACACCGGCATCTTTCCGAGATCGAGCAGGAGTTGAGCCTGGCCGCCGCGGAGAAGGTCGCCATCACTTTCGTTCCCCATCTGGCCCCGATGAACCGGGGCATCCATTCCACGATTTTTGTCGCGCCCTCCGAGGGCAAAGGCGTGGCCGATGTCGAGACGTGCTGGCAAGCGGCCTATCAGAAGGAAGCCTTTGTGCGTCTGACGAAATCCCTTCCGGATGTGAAGAATGTGAACGGGACGAATTTCTGCGACATCGCCGTGCGGGAGGATGCCCGGACCGGCCGCATGGTGATCCTCAGCGCGGAGGATAATCTGGTGAAGGGTGCGGCGGGTCAGGCTGTGCAAAATTTCAACCTCATGGCCGGATTTCCGGAAACCGAGGCGCTTTTATGATCGAAAAAATCCGCGGCGGGATTGCCGCACCAACCGGCTTTCTTTGCGGGGCCGCCTCCTGTGGCATCAAAAACCCCAAGGCCACCCGCGACGACCTGGCCCTTATCTTTTCCGAACGACCAGCCGCTACGGCGGCGACCTTTACCACCAATGTCGTGAAAGCCGCACCAGTGCGGGTTTCGATGGAGCATCTCAAAAAGGGGAAAATCCAAGCCATCGTCTTGAACAGCGGCAACGCCAATGCGTGCACGGGAGAAGACGGCATGGGCACGACACGACGCATGGCCGCGTCTGCAGCGGAACGGACCGGGCTGCGGCCGGAACAGGTTCTGGTTTGCTCGACCGGCCGCATCGGCGTTCCCCTCCCCGTTTCGCGGATTGAGATCGGCTTGAAAAAAGTCCGGTTGGACCGCAAGCAGAGCCTGCGATGCGCGAGGTCCATCATGACTAGTGACACCTTTCCCAAGGAGATTGCCTGTTTGGTCGAAACACCCGCTGGGGCTTTCCGTATCGGCGGCATCGCCAAAGGCGCAGGCATGATCGATCCCAACATGGCCACCATGCTCTGCGCGGTCACGACCGACGCCGCGATTCCGCCGGCGGTTCTGTGCAAGATCCTTCGCGCCTCGGTGGAGAACTCGTTCAATCGGATCACCATCGATGGGGACATGAGCACCAACGACACGGTGATCCTTCTGGCCAATGGAGCCTCCGGGATTGCTCCCCCGCCGGACGTTTTTTTGAAAGCGCTCGACGCCGTGACGCAAACCCTGGCCCGCCAGATCGTGCTGGATGGCGAAGGGGTTTCGAAATTCGTCGAGATCGAAATGGTGGGAGCCCGTTCGGCCAGAGACGCCCGGCGGGCCGCCGAGGCCGTGGCGAATTCGACCCTGGTCAAATGCGCCTGGGCCGGAGGCGATCCCAATTGGGGCCGCATCATGGATGCGCTGGGTTACTCCGGAGCAGCCTTGCGCGAGGAAAAAACCGCGATCTTCTATGATGATCTCCCCATCGTCCGGAATGGAACCGCAGCCGATACGCCGTGGAAAAATCTCAAGGCCATCGCCGCCCGGAAAGAATTCCGCATCAAAATCGATCTCGCCCTCGGCCATTTTTCTCACACCGTCTGGACAACCGATCTCACGGAAGAATATGTTCGGCTCAATCTTGGTGAGTAACAATTCATGAGCAGTTCCCATACAGCGGACGCCGAAAGTCTGATCGAAGCCCTGCCCTATATTCAGAAATTCCGCGGCCAGACCTTTGTCATCAAGTACGGCGGTGCGGCCATGGAGGACGACCAGATCGTCGAGCGATTCCTCCGCGATGTCGTCTTTCTCGAGGCCGTGGGAATCAACCCCGTGCTGGTTCACGGCGGTGGCAAGGCCATCACCGCCCGCATGCGCGATGCCGGGCAAAAGGCCCAGTTCGTCAACGGGCTCCGCGCCACCGATGCGCAGGCCATCACGATCGTAGAAGAAACGCTCGACCGGGAAATCAATCCGAGCATCGTGGAAAATATCATTAAGTTCGGCGGCAAGGCCCGGGGATTCTCCGGACGGAACGTTTTCGTCGCCGCCCGCCTCGGCCCCCAGCGGCTGGAGAACGGCGAGGAGATCGATATCGGCTTCGTCGGTGAGGCAACCCGCATCCACAGCGAGGAAATCCGCGCGGCGATCAACAAGGAAGTCGTTCCCGTCATCAGTCCCATCGGAGCCGAGGAGAGCGGCACGGTGCTCAATATCAACGCCGATATCGCCGCAGCCGCGCTGGCCAGTTCCTTGAAGGCTTCCAAATTGATCTATGTGAGCGACGTCCCCGGCATCATGCGCAATCCGGCGGAGAAGGATTCCTTAATTCCTTCGGTCAGCTCGGACCAGATTGATCAACTGATCAAACAAAAGGTTATCGAAGGTGGAATGATCCCCAAGGTGCAGTCCGCCACCGCCGCATTGAAGAACGGCGTGGAGAAAATCCACCTCATCGGCGGCCAGACCCACCACTGTCTCCTTTTGGAAATCTTTACAGACTCCGGCATCGGCACCGAGATCACGGCCTGAGGCCTCGCGATCAATCAGGGACTGGCGACCACACTGTCAAAGGTGGCCCTCTGCAAACCAGAGCTGTTGCTGCAGACGGACGGTCCGGAATGAACAACGAGACCCCGACCAAGCGGGTAGCTTCCCACCTTGCTCCATGGCCCGGCCAAATCCTGGGAGATCGGCCCCAAGCAGGATTTCTACCCTAAATACTGCTTCAGCTTTTCCTTTAGTTCCGCCCGCGCCCGGAAAAGCATACTCTTGACCGCAGGAACGCTGGCCCGAAGGACCCGGGCGATCTCCTCGTAGGGCATGTTTTCGAATCGCCGTAGCACGATGGCCATGCGCTGGCTTTCCGGCAGCGAGGCAATGGCCGCATCCACGGCTCCCTGTAACTCGGCCTTGAGCAACTGTTCGCCGGGTTGCGGGGAATCCGAGTCCTCATATTGATGCTGCGGGGCGTCATCCCCCTCCCCGCCTTCCATCGGAACGAAGCGCGCCCGCTGGCGCCGTCGCATTTCGTTGAAGACCAGATTGCGGGTAATGGTCATGAGCCACGTGGTGAATTTCGCGCTCGGCTCATAGCGGGGCGCGGATTTCCAGACACGCAGGAAAACCATCTGTGCGATGTCCTCCGCCTCGGCGTCGCCACCCAGCATACGGGCCACCGTGCCGACCACGCTGTGCTGATGCTTCTCAACCAACAACTCGAACGCCTCCATGTCGCCGGCCTTCACGCGGAGCATGAGCGCGATATCATCATGGGCATCCGGGTTCGGCTGCCCGGACGGTGGCTCGGTCGGGTTCATGGCAGGAGGCGGGTGCACGAGGGCACGGGTATTCACGGACATTAAACCACTGAAGCGGGAAAATGACTCACAAAATCCTCTTGGCGGGGACGGACTCCGCCTATTTCTTGGGGGGCTTCCAAATCCCGCATGTCCCAGCCCGTCGTCGCCAGCTACTGCACCACGTTTCTCAAACGGGAAATGTTGCACATCTACCGCCAGGTTTCGGGCCTGCGGGACTTCCGCACGTTTGTCATGACCAAGTCGCGGGAGAACGCCGATGTCTATCCTTTCGCGGATGTCGAAGTACTGCCGCGCCCGCACATCAACTTCCTCGCCCGGTTCCATAAGAAATACATCCGGCGGATGGAGGCCGTCTTCTATCGCGGGGAGTACGACCAACTTAATGACGTGCTTTCCCGCCGTCAGGCCGATTTGTTACACGTCTACTTTGGACACACCGGCGTGCATTTGCTGCCCTTCATCCGCAACTGGCCGAAGCCATCGGTCGTCTCGTTTCACGGCATGGACATCATGCAGCGCAAGGAGGAACCCGGCTACAACGATCGCCTGCGCGAACTTCTGCGCACGGTCCCGCTGGTGATGGCCCGCAGTGAATCGCTGGCGGAACGCCTCACCGAACTCGGCTGCGATCCGGGAAAGATCCGCATTAATCGCACCGGCATCCCCATGGATGGCTTCCCCGCCCGGATGCGCCAGCCCCCCGCCGATGGCGCGTGGCGCCTGATCCAAGCTTCCCGCCTGATCGAAAAAAAGGGGCTCGAAGTCACCTTGGAGGCGTTTGCGGAATTTCACCGCGCTCATCCCCGGGCCACTCTCGTCCTGGCCGGGGATGGTCCCCTCCTCGACCGGCTGCAGGAGAAATCCGCCGCTCTTGGGCTGGCGGACGCGGTCAGATTCCCCGGATTCTTCCAACAGCACGATCTGGCCCGCGCTTACGAAGAAGCCCATCTCTTCCTGCATCCCAGCCGGACCACTCCGGCCGGCGATCAGGAGGGTGTCCCCAATTCCATGCTTGAAGCCATGGCCACGGGGCTGCCCGTTCTTGCCACCCGGCATGGCGGCATCCCCGAGGCAGTGACCTCCGGACAGGACGGGCTGCTGGTGCCGGAAAACGATGCCGCGGCGTTGTCCGAAGCCCTCCTTGCGATCACCAGAGATCCCGCGCTTTATGAGAAGTTTTCCCGCAACGCAGCCGAGTCCGTGCGGGAGAAGTTTGAGCAAAGCCGTTCCATCGCAAAACTCGAGGGATTCTACCGGGAGCTGCTCAGGTGATCTTTTTGAGAATCAAGCGGTGAACCGGCCGACCATCGGTGAGGAATTTTTTTTGGAATTCGGTGAGCGGATAAACCCGGTGGTCGGAAGCATAGGGTTGCAGAGTCGGAAACGCCACGACGGCCTCCGCCATCGCCGCTGCGTAATCCCCATCGTCCGTCACCAGGCGCAGCAGTCCTTCCGGTTTCAGCACGCGCAGACTGGCCTCGATAAAAGCCGCCTGGACCAGTCTCCGGATATAATGCCGGCGCTTGGGCCACGGGTCGGGAAAAAGCACGTGAATGACATCTGCGCAGTGGTCCGGAAATCCCCGCATGGCCGCCAGTCCTTCCGCCCGCACGACTGACGCATTCGGCAGGGCAAGCGTTTCGATTTTCTTGCGCGTTCTGTGCACCCGCTCGGATTGAAATTCAACCCCGAGAAAATTCCGTCCGGGGTGAAGCTTCGCCATCTCCGCCAGAAACAGTCCCTTGTGACAGCCCACATCGATCTCCAGCGGGGCGGCCTCCGTTCCAGCCCAGTCTGCCGGCAAAAGATTGACCGGCGCTTCAGGCGGAGAGGGTGACCGCACCATGGGATTGAAAAATTTCGAGCAAGGAAGCGGAGGTGCGGCGGACGTCAAAAAGCTCGCCGCACTTCGCGCGGCCGGCGCATCCCATCTCCCGCGCAAGGCTTTCGTTATCAAGCAGGCGGCTGATCCGATCGGCCAGGGCTGCGGGATTTTTCTCTGACACCAGAAACCCGGTTTTTTCCTCCCCGACCATTTCGGGAACTCCGGCGACGGCGGTGGCAATGACCGGCAAACCCGCCGCCATCGCTTCCATGATGACCGTGGGAAGATTGTCCACCGCACCGTCTGCGGCATTCAAGCAGGGAAGTGCAAACAGGCGGGCACGGGCCAGCAGGCCGGCAATCTCGGTTTCCGTTTTGGGACCGGTGACCTCGATGCGATCCTCCAGGCCCAGGCCGGCAATTTGCTTATGCAAGTCACATTCCAGCGGACCGTGACCAATGATCAAACACGAGTAATCCCGCCCTTCGAGAAGTCCGCATGCGGCGATGAGATCGCCGAATCCCTTCTTCTCAATGTAACGCCCCACGCCGACGATAAGCGGTCGGCCCGCGGGAAAATCCGAGGAACGAAACCTGTCCGGCTCGATGCCATTGTAAACGCGGGAAAACTTTTCCCGCAGGGCAGGATAGTTTTCCTGAAGGTAGCGCAGGCTGAAGTCGCTCACCGTAACCACCATGGTCGCCGCCTCAAAAATCTGGGACAACCGGGCCGTGGTTTCGTCCCGGAAGATGTCGTTGGCGTGCGCCGTCACGCTGTAGTTGATGCCGAAAAGCCGCTTGAGCCAGAACGCGGTGCGGGCGGCCGTCCCGGCAAAATGCACGTGAATGTGACGGACTTTTGCCTTCTGCAGGATCGGCCCTAGCCACAAGGCCTCGTAAACCCGGCGCTTCTCTTTTTCACCGCCCCAGGTGTGATCCAGATCCTCCTGGGCTTTGCGCGCTGCCCGCCGGAAGCCTGAGTCGGCGGCAAGGATCCCGTCGAACTTTTCCGGTAGATACTGCACCGGACCGTTGTCCGCCAGTTGGTCCTGGGGCGGTTCATCGATCGGACGGCGGATTGAGAAGATCGGAAAGCTCAGGCCATTTTCGCGCAACGCCTTGACCTCCCGGGCGCAGAAGGTCTGGCTGAAGGAGGGAAACTTTTCGAAGAGATAGGCCAGACCGTGCGGTGCGGCGGGACCCGCGTCCATGGAATCAACAGACATCCTGGCGGCTAGGCCGCATCCTTGTCCTGGCGCTTGCGAATCAGCGGCGCCCGCTTGCCCTCGACCACCGCACGGTTCACGGTAACCTCGGCGATGTCCTCCCGTCCGGGAGCCTCAAACATGATGTCCAGCATGATGCGCTCAATCAGCGCGCGCAGCGCCCTGGCGCCGGTTCCCTTGCGCACCGCCTCCGCCGCCAGCGCGCGCAGAGCATCCTTGGTGAAAGTCAAACCGATGCCATCCATAGCCATCAGCTTGGCGTATTGCTTGACCATGGCATTCTTCGGATCGGTCAGGATCGCCATCAATTCGTCCTCGGTCAGGGTATCCAAAGTGCTCACCACCGGAAGCCGGCCGATGAACTCCGGAATCAAGCCGAAGCTGAGAAGGTCCTCCGGTTCAACGCCCTGAATGGATTCGCGGGCGATGACGTCGGAATCGCGGAAGTCCCGCGAGTGAAACCCGAGCGTCTTGCCCCCGGTCCGGCGCTCGACAATTTTGTCGAGGCCCACAAAAGCTCCCCCGCAGATGAAAAGAATCTTCTCGGTGTTGACCTGGATATATTCCTGATGCGGGTGCTTGCGGCCGCCCTGGGGCGGCACATTGCAAACGGTGCCTTCGAGGATTTTCAAAAGGGCCTGCTGCACGCCCTCGCCGGAAACATCCCGGGTGATGCTGACGTTCTCCGTCTTGCGTCCGATTTTGTCGATCTCGTCAATGTATACGATGCCCATCTCGGTGCGTTTGACATCGTAGTCAGCATTCTGCATCAGACGCAGGACGATGTTTTCAACGTCCTCACCCACATAGCCGGCTTCCGTGATGGTCGTGGCATCAGCGATACAGAAAGGCACATCGAGGATGCGGGCCAGCGTGCGGGCCAGCAGGGTTTTTCCCGAACCGGTGGGGCCGATGAGGAGGATGTTGCTTTTCTCGATTTCGATGTCCGCCAACGGGCCGAACTGCTGCACCACGCCGTCGGTAGAAGCCGAGTCCTGAACAATCCGCTTGTAGTGATTGTGCACCGCCACAGAGAGGACCTTCTTGGCCTTGTGCTGTCCGATGACATGCTGATCGAGTTCCCGCATGATGTCCGCGGGTTTGGGTACGCGGATGGCGGTTTTCTGTTTGCGGGCCTCGTCCGTCAGTTCCTTGTCGAGAATGCCTTTGCAGACGGTGATGCAACTGTCGCAAATATAAACCCCGGGACCGGCAATGAGTTTGCGCACCTCCGCGTGGCTTTTGCCACAGAAGGAACACATGGTGAGATTGCTGGCCCGGGCCATGGAGACAAATGACTAAGGGCGAATGACGACTGACGAAAGAAGAAAGAACGAGGCCATGAACTTTTCGTCCTCTGCCGTCAACCGGCCGCTGGCTTGTCGGCGGGAAGGTCCTTGATCTCCTTGCGCGACTTCACCACTTCATCAACGAGCCCGTATTCCTTGGCCTCTTCCGCGGTCATGTAGTAATCGCGATCGGCGTCCTTCTCGACCTGATCGACGGACTTCCCGGTGTGAAGGGCGATGATTTCGTTGAGGCGCTTCTTGAGTTTGAACATGAACAGCACCTGCCGTTCCACATCGCTGGCCTGGCCCTGGGCGCCGCCCGAGACCTGGTGGATCATGATGTCGGAATTGGGCAGCGCATAGCGTTTGCCCTTCGTGCCGGCACACAAAAGCACAGCGCCCATGCTGGCGGCGATACCCATGCAGTAGGTGTTCACATCGCAGGTGACAAACTGCATCGTGTCATAAATCGCCAGACCCGCGGTGACCGAACCACCCGGCGAATTGATGTAGATGCTGATGTCCTTTTTACCGTCTTGCATCTGCAAGAAAAGCAACTGCGCGATGACCGCATTGGCCACCTGATCGTTAATGCCCGTGCCAATGAAAATGATGCGATCTTTCAGCAGGCGGGAGTAGATATCGTAGCCGCGTTCGCCCCGACCGTCTTGTTCAATGACTGTGGGGATTGGGTAGTAATCAGACCGTACGATTGACATAAATTTTAGGAGGCAGCGGAGGTTTCGCGAACGGTAACATTCGAGGCCAGCAAATCAAGGGCCTTGCCGACGAGAATCTGCTCGCGGAGAGGGCCAAAGCCGTCGCGGCGTTGGAGGTCCTTGACCAGTTTGTTGACCGGGATCTGATAGCGCGAAGCCATCTCCAGGACGCGCTGGGCCACGTCCTGCTCCGATACCGCGATCTTTTCCTTCTCCGCGATCCGCAGCAGAAGAAAATTCCCGCGCACACGGTCCTTGGCGCTTTGCTGGGCCGCCCCGATCAACTCGTCCTGATGTTTGCGCAACTCGTCATCACTCACGCCCCGGACCTGGTTGTCCTGCACGATCTCGCGCAGGATGCCGGCCATCTCGCGTTCGACCACCTGGGCGGGTAATTCGCAATTCACTTTTTCCAGGAGGAATTTGACTGCCGCCTGACGCTTGGCATTCTCGAACTGCGAAGCGGCCACATTTTCGATGCGCTCGCGGATGGTTTGCCGGAGTTTTTCGGCGGTCGAACCCGGCTCGATTTTCTCCGCCAGGGCGTCGTCAAGTTCCGGCAGACTCTTTGTGTTGATGGCGTGGAGGGTCACCGTGTACTCCACTTGCTTCCCCGCCAGAGCCGCCACGGGAAATTCCGCGGGCAGATCAAGGGTGAAAACGCGCTCCTCATTGACGGTCATTCCTTCCAGGGCCTTGCTGAATCCCGGCGCGAGGCTGTTCTCGTTCATCAAAATCCAGGCATTGCGGCGGCCCTGCAATTGCGCCGGCGCAGTGGGCTCCGCCTCGCCGAGCGGTTTGCCGTCCAGACTGCCCGCATACGTCACCACAGCATAATCACCCTCCGCCAGCGGACGGTTCTCCACCGGGGCATAGGTGGCATGGGGCTCGCGCAACTGATCCAGCCAGCGTTGGATGTGCTCTTCGTTGACGGCTTCCTTCGCGAGATCCACCGGAATGCTGGAATAATCCGGCAGTTCAAACTCCGGCG
>JBMOHI010000019.1:0-14754 GCA_049317925.1 Terrimicrobiaceae bacterium | reverse complement strand
TTGTGGAGGGCGATGTTTTGCAACTGGCGGATGCGCTCGCGCGTCACGCCGAATTTTTCGCCCACTTCCTCCAGAGTCTTGGGCTTCTGTCCATCGAGACCGAAGCGCGAGTTGATGATCCGGCGCTCGCGTTCATCGAGCACGTCCATGAGATCGCCGACCTCCTCGCGAAGATCTTTGTCCCGCAAGGTTTCAAAAGGATCATCCGCCTCCGCATCGCCGACAATGTCACCGAACTCGGTCGATTCGTCATCGCCGATGGGCTGGTCAAGCGAGGCCGGACGGACCGCCGCAGCTTTGAGCTGGGTGATCTTGGAAGCCGAAAGTCCGATCTCTTCGGCCAGTTCATCGTCCGTGGGTTCGCGTCCGAGTTCCTCGGTCATCTGTGCCGAAACCCGGCGCACTTTCGCGATCTTGTCCACCAAGTGAACGGGCAGACGGATAGTTTTGCTCTGGTTGGCCAGGGCGCGCTTGATGGATTGTTTGATCCACCATGCCGCGTAGGTGCTGAGCTTTCCGCCTTTCTTGGGATCGAAACGCTCCACCGCCTTCATCAGGCCGATGTTGCCCTCCGAAATGAGGTCCAGCAGGGGCAAGCCCAGATTGCCGTAGTCGCGGGCGATTTTCACCACCAGGCGAAGGTTCGCGCTGACCATCTCGGTGCGCGCTTTCTGATCGCCGCGCTTGATGCGCCGCGCCAGCTTGACTTCCTCCTGCGGGGTCAAAAGCGGAAACTTTGCAATTTCCCTCAGGTAGAGTTGAAATCCTGTCTCGTTGTCTTCCAGTGCCATAGTTTTGTTCCTCTATTTAGTAAACGTTTGAAGCGTGAGTTTGGTTCAAAGAATCTCGCGGTTACTTAATGTCGTTAACCATTAGACAACGACCCGCGGAAGCTGTTCAAAAAATTTGCGGCTTCCCTGCGGTTCTGGAGTTCTGCGTAAAATCCTTTTTATCAGCGTTTTCCGACAGCCTTGTTCGGCCTAGGCAGGAATTTTCTCTTCCGGCGCTCTTGAAAATCCGCGATTGAACCTCCACTCTGCCCCGTGGCGCGGAACCTGGCGGAACTGGAGGAAGGAGAGATTCTCGCCCTGGCGATTTCCCTCGAGGAGGAAGACGCGAGGATTTACGGGGACTACGCGGCGAGATTCAAGGCGGATTACCCGGCGACCGCGAGCATGCTGGCCGACATGCAAGCCGAGGAGGAAAGTCATGCCAAAAGCCTGACGGAAATCCACCACCAGCATTTCGGCGGGCATATCCCTTTTCTCAAGCGGGAAAACGTGCGGGGGTTTCCCCACCGCAAACCGCTCTGGCTCGCGCGGGTGCTGACCGTGCGGCAGGTCCGCCGCGAGGTCGAGCGCATGGAACGCGAGTCGCTGCGCTTCTATCAGGTGGCGGCGGATCGCGCCGCCAATCCTGCGGTGCGCAAGCTTCTCCTCGATCTGGCCGCTGCCGAACAGAAACACGAAGATCTCGCCGGCAAACTCGCAGGTGATTTTGCCAAATCCGGAGAGTTGGCCCGGGAAGACGACAGCGAGCGCCGGCGATTTGTGCTCCAGATTCTCCAACCCGGACTGGCCGGTCTCATGGACGGCTCGGTCTCCACGCTGGCTCCAGTGTTTGCTGCCGCTTTCGCCACGCGGAATAGTTGGGATGCTTTTCTGGTCGGCATGGCGGCCTCCATCGGAGCCGGCATCAGCATGGGCTTCGCCGAGGCCCTTTCGGACGATGGAGTGATCAGCGGACGCGGGCGCCCGTATATCCGGGGCGTGGTTTGCGGGCTCATGACCACGCTGGGCGGAGTCGGCCACACTTTCCCGTTTCTCATCCACAATTTCCAACTCGCCACCTTCGTCGCGGTGATCGTGGTGGCCATCGAACTCGCGGTTATATCGTGGGTCCGGCATAAATACATGGACACCCCGCTGCTGGCCGCCGCTTTTCAGGTCGTGGTCGGAGGCGTGCTTGTCTTTCTCACCGGGATTCTCATAGGCTCCGCCGCTGGTTAGTCTATCACCCCATGCGCATCCTCGTCACCGGCCTCATCGGCCAATACGCCTTCGGCGGCGTCACCTGGGACTACATCCAATATGTTCTCGGGTTCCGCGCTCTCGGGCACGATGTCTGGTATCTTGAGGACTCCGCCAACTGGGCCTACGACCCCGTCAAGCAGGAGCCCAGTGCCGACTGCTCCCACAACGTCAGCTACCTCGAGCGCATCATGCACGAGTTCGATCTGGGCGACCGCTGGATCTACCGCAACGAACCGGACGGGAAGTATTACGGCGTGACCGACGAGCGGCAGGCCGAGCAAATCATCGCCAGCGCCGACATCCTGGCCAACGTCTCCGGTGCGTGCTGGCTGCGTCCCATCACGGCAGGAGTGAAAACCAAGCTCTTCCTCGACGGTGATCCCATGTTCACCCACACCAAGCTCGACGAAACCAAGCCCGAATATCTGGAGCGGGTCCTCGCCCACGAGAAGCACTTCACCTTCGGCCTCAATGTGGGTCAACCCGGCTGCAAGGTTCCCACGGCCGGTTTGAAGTGGCATCCCACCGTTCAACCCATCGCCCTTGAGTGGTGGGACAAAACCCTCATGCCTCCCACCGCCCGGCACACGGCTGACGGAGCCTGGACCACGGTGATGAATTGGGCCAGTTACAAGCCCGAGGAATTCGAAGGCGAAACCTACGGACAAAAAGACATCGAGTTCCTCCGCTTCGCCACGTTACCCGAAAGAACCTCCGAGAAGTTCGTCCTCGCCATGGGTCAGGGCCCCGGAAAAAACCGTCCGACCGAACATCTGGAATCCCTCGGCTGGAAAATCATCGAACCCGACCTGCATCTACCCGACTACGCCAGCTATCACGATTTCCTCTCCAACAGCAAAGCCGAGTGGAGCATCGCCAAGAACGGCTACGTGAAGTCCCACAGCGGGTGGTTCAGTTGCCGCAGCGCCTGTTATCTGGCCGCGGGAAAACCGGTCGTCGTGCAGGACACCGGCTGGAGCGACCATCTCCCCACGGGCGACGGCGTGTTGTCCTTCCGCACGATGGAGGAAGCGGTGGACGGCATTGAGGCCGTGGCCGCCAATTATCAACATCACTGCGAAGCCGCCCGGGTTTACGCCCGCACCTACTTTGAAGCCTCCAAGGTCTGCGCCGAACTGCTCGAGTAGCCGGTCTATCGCCCGATCTTCTTAAGCGGCAGGCCGGACATCAGATTGCGTTCGATCTTCTCCAGCGAGACACCCTTCGTTTCCGGAACGAAGATGAGGAAGAAAATGATGAACAGGACATTCAATGCGCCGTAGAGCAGGAAGGTGTTGCCCGGACCGAAACCGTTGATGAGGGAGAGGAAGGTCATGCCCACGATAGCATTGGCGATCCAGTTCGTTCCCGTGCTGAAGGTCACGCCCAGGTCGCGCCCGGCCAGAGGATAAATCTCCGAACAAATCACCCAGATGATGGGCCCGGCGCTCATGGCAAAGCCGACGATGAAGACCAGCAGGGAGAAAATGGCGGGATAGGCGAAATCCAAACTCTTCAGAACGATGGAGGCTTCCGCCACGCCCTTGGCGTTCGGAATCATGCGGGTCTCTCCTCCGATGAGAAAGAGCGTGCCCACGGCGATGAGGGCCACACCCATGGTGACGAATCCGGCATACATGATGGGCTTGCGCCCGATTTTATCCACGAAAGCGATGGCAATGAAGGTCGCGAGAACGTTGGTGATCCCGACGATCACGGTGCCCCACATCTGCTCGTTGGTATCCTCGAAGCCGGCCATGCCGAAAATGCGCGGGGCGTAATACATGATGACATTGATGCCGGTGAGCTGCTGGATGATCTGCAGGCCGATGCCAAGGCCGATGGCGCGGCGGAAATTCGGGTTGGTCTTGAGCAGGGAGAACCCGTCCTGTTTGACCTTGATGCTGTCTTCGATCTCGCGGACCTCGGCGGCGATCTCGGCGTCGTCGAGTTTCATCTGCTTGAAGACTCCGATGGCTTTCTCCTGAAAGCCCTTCAGAAAAAGCCAGCGCGGGCTTTCCGGCAGAAAATAGACCCCGATGAACATGATCGCTGCGGGGATGGCGATGATGCCCAGCATGATGCGCCAGTGGCCGCCGGTGACTCCGCCAAACGTGGCATAGGTCGCCAGCCAGGTGTTGCTGAGAAAGGCAATCACGATGCCGATTGTGATCATCAACTGGTACATCGAAATCATCGAGCCGCGAACCGATCCCGGAGAAACCTCGGAGAGGTAGAGCGGCGCGGTGAAGGACGCCACGCCCACGGCCAGTCCGAGAATGAAGCGGGCAATGAGCAGCATATGATCGTTGGTGGCAAAGGCACAGAGAATCGCGCCGATGATGAAATTCACCGCACTGATGAGGATTGTTTTCCGCCGCCCGAGATGACTGGAAAGCACACCGCTGAACAAAGCCCCGAAGGCCGCGCCCCAGAGCAGTGCACTCACGATCAACTGGATCGTGTCGTCGGAAATCTTGAAATCCTTCTGAATGAATCCCTCGGCTCCGGAAATCACCCCGACATCCAGCCCGAAGAGCAAACCCGCGAGGGCGGCGGTCAGGCCAATGAAGTAAACGATGGGTTGAACGCGTTTGGGAGGAGTGGAGGTGGCCATTGGTGCGGGAGATTACACCGGATGGTGACAAGATTATCCTCCCTTAACAAGGCGGAAGACTGGCGGGAGCCGGTCCCTCCACCAAAAAAGCCAAGCTATTCGACGACGGCGGTGATTTTTCCGTCAACGTCCTTCAGGGTGATGGTTTCCACGTTGGACAGATTCACCTTATCGAATTTCACAGTGAGCCCCTCATCATCGACCAGGTTCAGATCCCACGTGGCCGCGTCAGATTTCTCCGCAAAGCGCACGGTGAGCTTTCCCCCGGGAGCCAGGGTTTTTTCCTTGGTCAGCAGGTTACCATCCCAGTCTTTGTCGTCGGACGAGCTGATGTAGACGGCCTCAAAACTCCGGCCGGTTTGATTGACGAGGACAAAGTCCGGATCGGAAGCCACCGCCCGGCCGAGAGTCAGAAGAGTGAAGAGGAGAAGCAAAGTTTTCATCGCAGGCGGCTATTTCTTTTTCTTCTTTTTCGAGGTCGTGGTGTTTTTGTAAACCGTCTGACCGTATTGGTTCTTCACCGTGGTGGTCTTGAAGACCTTGTTGCCCTTGGTTTTTTTGCTAGTCGATTCGTGGTAATACATCGGCTGCTGGTAATACTTGGGCTGGTTGTAATAAGGATCAAAATAGACCGGACGCGAAGGCTCGCGCACGTAAACAACCGCCGGATCGGGAGCCAGGAGAATGTCCTCGAGTGTTGTGTCGCATCCGGTGAAGGATGCCGCGACTGCGAGCAGAAGGAGGGCGCGTCTAATCACGGGAGGGACGCTAACAACAATCCGCATCAGATCAATCTTGAACCGCGACCGAAACAGTCTGGCCGATGCGCAGCGGCACGGGCGGCGGGCCGGAGATCTTCACCCGCACGGGAAAGCGATTGGGCAGCCTCACCCAGTCAATCGTCTGACTCACCGAAGGGAGCAAATCCACGGTGGAACCATCCTGCAGGAAAATTCCCCAGGCCACGCTCTCGACTTCTCCCTCGAAGGGTTGGGATTCGTGACCCATCAGGGTGATCTTCGCCTTGCCGCCGGGCTGAATGTGCTTCAGCTGGGTTTCCTTGAAATAGGACGCGATCCAAAACGAACTGGCGTCCACCAAGGCGAGCAATTGATCGCCGACATTCACGTACTCGCCGACGCTGGTATTCATGTTCGTCATGTATCCGTCGACGGTGGCGAACACCTTGGTGTAGGAGAGATTCAGTTTGGCATTTTCCAGGGTGGCGGCAGCCGCAGCCGTATCGGCCACGGCGGAAGCGTACTCATCCTGGGCATTTTGGTAGTCCTGCAGGTCGGTGACCTTGGTTTCGTAGAGCTTGGTTTGCCGGGCGAACTCCTGCTGCGCCTGCACCTGCGCGGCCTGGGCCTGCTGGAGTTTGGCGGCGGCGTTGTCCACCGCAGACTGGTAGGTGGCCGGATCGATCTCAAAAAGAAGGTCACCTTTTTTGATCGGCTCGTTGTCCTTGATAGGAATCTGAATAATCGGACCGGCCACGCGGGGAGCAATGCCGACGATATTGGCCCGCACTTGGGCGTCGCGGGTCCAGGGTCGGTCCACATAGCGGGCATACATCAGGCCAGCCGCGACAATCGCCAGCCCGACCACGATACAGGTCACGACATATTTGCTGGGAGCGGTTTTCACGGCGATAGGATGAGTCCGATAACGCACCCGAAAAGAACGGCCAGGGCGACAAAAAAGAGCGGCAGATTCCACACCAGCCGGCTCCAGCCCATCCGCTCCATCACGACCAACACGATCCAGGCGAGCAAAAATCCGAGCGATCCGATCACCATTCCCCACGGCATGAGGAAATCGCCAAAATGCAGTTCGGCGGTGGTCAGTCGGGCAAGCAGGTCCATCGGCTTTACTTATTTTTCATGGTTTCGGCAGGGAAGCAAGGCGTCACTCCACCAGACCCGGGAAAGGAATTCCCCACAGCGCGGGCGGGGAAACGGCGGCGGATTCCACTCCGGGCGCAAGGTGGTGGAAGACATCCTCGAAGCGGAGGGAACACTGGAGGCGGCGTTGGGTTTTGGAATCAATCTTGGGGTTCAAAACCATCACCGCCTCGCTGAACGGGGGCTGGCTTTTCATCTCCTGAGCGCGGCGGCGGGCCTCCGCGGGAGTGAGCGAACGGTCTTTGATCACGGCATCGAGCCGCTCAAGGTCCGCCCGGGTGATGGATCCCCAAAGTTTCCGCCAGGTTGGCAGTGTGATCCGCACCGGCAGGATCTTGACGAGGCGTTTGCCCTCCGGTTCCTGCACCCAGTAGCCGATGATGAGGAGAAAGGGTTCATTGATATCAAACTGCCTGAGCGCGTCGCCGAGGTCCACGGGCGCGCCAGATTTTGCGGCCTTGGGATTGACGGGAATCTTTCCATGTCTTGGATTGGCTGCGGCGGGAATATCCCATTTCTGGGTGTAGCCGACCGGCTGATATCCATCGAAAAACGTGTCACGCACCCACTTTTCAAAGGCCACACCATGATGTTGCCGCTCGAGGGCCCGACCGGGGGTGAAGGCGAGCAAGCCGCTCAGAACTGCGAGCAACAGTGGGAACGCGGAGCGGATTGACATAGCGGTATGCGCGGGAGTGTAGTGGTCAGAGATGCCACCGGCAATGCGCGCAGTGTTTCAGGATCCGGCTTTCCGCTATGGATTGAAGTTCGGGTTGGCCGGCGTTCTGGCGGTCTTCATCGCCCTGTACATCCGCTTGGAGGAACCGACCTGGGCTCTCTTCACCATCTTCGTGCTCATGATCGCCCAGTATGTCGGGGCCATCGCGGAGAAGTCCTTCTTTCGCATCATCGGCACCATCGTCGGAGGAATCATTGGCTATCTGCTGACCGCGAGTCTGGAGCAGCAGCCAGTTCTTTTTCTCACCCTGACCGGGCTGGTCGTGGCGTTCTGCACGGCGATGTTCGGGCAGAGCCGCTATCCCTATGCGTTTCTGCTCTGCGGGATGACCACCGTGGTGGTGGTGAGCAACGGACTGGGGAATCCGGACTTTTCCTGGAAGTATTCGCTTTGGCGGATCGAGGAAGTGACGCTGGGCATTCTGGTGGCGATTCTGGTGCAGAGCCTGATCTGGCCGCGGTATGCGCGAGTCGAGTTTCTTGCCAATGTCCATTTGGCATTTGCGGATTTACAAGGGTGCTTTCAGGCCAGTTCCAAAGCCTTCTACGAAGGCGGCAGCCTGGAGGCCTTGCGGAGGGCGGAGGATTTTCCCGCCCGCATCTCGGCCTTGCGCGGCCTGCTCGATTTCGGCGCGCGGGAGAGCCAGTATTTCCGCGACCGGCTCTCGACCTATTTCGAAATCACCAACTGCCTGTCCCGCGTCGCCTCCGCCATCGCCACGCTTTCGAAGTCGCTGCCCGCGGGCTCATACTATCACGCGCATCTCCGCGCCGAATGCGAAAACCTTCACCGCTGTCTGGATGAAGCCCTGGGGGATCTGGCCGCGACGGAATCGAATCCCGCCTCGCGAAAAAAGAACCGCGAAGCCATCGCGGAAGGATTCCGCAAACTGGGGGATAGCCTCGTCGCGCTGCGCAGCGACCCCGCCCTTTTTGAGGTTCCGGCTGACGTGATCATCGCCTTCGGCTTGCATCTGCTGGCGTTGGACGAAATCCGCCAGCAGATCGAACGCTCCCATGAACTCCTCGATTCCCTGCCGGTGATGGGCGACTTTTCCCACCGCGAACCGCCGCCGTTTGTCTCCCCGTTTCCACCGCCCTTCTGGATCAAAAGCGGAATCAAATCCGCCCTGGCCGTCGTGGTCGCGCTGATCCTCGACAACTGGCTGCAGCCTCCGGGTGCCGCCATGTTTGTGTTGGGAACTTGGGTTTTCACGTCATTAAATGCCACCAGCCCGGGCGGACGCGGGGACTGGCGGGCCTTTCACTACGTTGTCTTCAACACCATCCTTCTCATCATTGTCAGCGTGATCCTGCTCGCGATCCGACCACTTCTGTCGAGCTATGCGGTGATGAACACCATCATTTTCACCTGGCTCTTTGCCTGGGGCTACCTGTCCTTTAAAGTGCGCGGAGTGACGATTCCCATGCAGTTGGCCATGCTCATGATCGTGGGAATTCTCGGACTCAACGGCCAGGAGGCCATTTCGTTCCAGGCCATCGTGGACTACTTCTTCGGTCTGGCCCTGGCCTTGCTGGTTTCGTCGGTGATCCAGCGGCTGCTCTGGCCGTCCCTGCCCCAATGGGAACTGCGCGATCGCTTTGTGGAGTTCCTGCACATGTGCCGCCGCGTCATTCAAGAAGGTCCGCAATCCCTTCCGCTCTGGCAGAAAACCCGCATCGCCCTCATTCCCGGTGAAGCCGATGTGCGCATCGGCCACCTCGTTCCGCCGATCTGTCCAGCCGGCGAGCAGGAACGCCTGCGCGATTACCTCACAAGCCTCCGCCGCGTGGGGGCTCAATTAGTCGTTGCGGTCGGCCGGCTTGAGCCGCTTTTGCCCAAGGAACACACCGAGAACGGGAAAGAGCGCATTGCCCGGTTGGAAGCGGAAATGCAAAAACATCTTGCCGCCCACGAAACCGGGATGGAACGGGCGGAACCCCCTGCAATAGACCCCAGCGAACTGACCCGTCTTCTCGAAATCTGGAAAGAATGGATGACGGAGCTGCGGGTTTGGATGTTACAGCATGACCTTCCGGGTCTCGAAGTGATCCGGGTCGTCGGACTCTCAGGTCGGTACGAGGAGGCCGGGCGCGATCTGCTGCTAGCCAACGAGCAAGCCCGGCGGCTGAGGTTGCGCGATTACATGGGCGATTACGTTCTTTAGGCTCACTACACCCTGCGCCCGTTGACCATCATCCAGTCCACCGGCATTTCGTTCCCGATCACTGCTGCAAGGACATCGTCAATCCCGCCGCCATAGGGTAGCGCGATCAGATCCGCCAGCGCACCCGGGGTGAGTTCGCCCAGCGTCCCACCCAGTCCAATGGCCCGCGCGGGATTCCGTGTCACCATGTCGAGAATATCCGCATGGGCAAGGGACGGATGACCCGCCCGCAGCTCGCGCATTTCCGAGAACAAATTCAGGGAGGAATTGCTGGCCAGGCTGTCCGTTCCCAAACATAGCGAAAGACCGGTCTGGCGCAGCCGTTCGATTTGAAAAGGCGGCCGCCCGAAATAGGCGTGGCATTTCGGGCAATGCACCACCGATAAGTCGCCGCTTCGTTCCGCCAGCAAGCCATAGTCGGAATCCGCCAGCCAATTCATGTGAGCGAGAATGCCGCCCCGCGGCACATTGCCATCGCGCAGCAGGCGGGCCACTGGCGTGATGCCGCCGGTGTCGTCCATGTTCCGCCCCAGCGAATGAAGGAACTCGTGCAAGGGACCGGCCCCGGCCACGAACATCAGGAACTCTTCCTCGGTCTCCGCCAGATGCGTGGTCCACGGCATCCCGTGTTGTTCGCAGCAAAACTTCGCCAGTTCATAAAGCCCGGCCGAGGCCGTGTAGGGCGCGTGGGGTGAGAGTCCGAATCCTCCCAGCCAATCGGGACGTTTTTCAAAGAACGTCAACGCTCCGGCCACCACATCCTCCGTGTGGAGCCGGTTGCGGATGTCCATCATCTCGTAAAACCACCAGGTCCGAATGGGCGGCGGCGGCAAGCGCACCATCAACTCCGGAAAGGACTCGATATTGAAGACGCTGGTGGTGCCCCACCGGCGCAACTCCGCGAAGCCATCGCCGATTGAGGTGAGGTAATCATCATCGGTCAGCGTGCGCTTGAGTTCGTTGATCCGGCGCACCCATTGGGGGAAGTTTTTCTGCTGAAGAATAGCCCCGCGCATCACCGTGTAGTCCAAATGACAGTGCGCGTTGATCAACCCCGGCATCAGGATCACCTCGCCCACATCCTCGACCTCTCCGGCAGGAAGATCCTCCAAACGCCCAACCGCCACGATGCGATCGCCCTCAACGCCGACCCCGCCGTTTTCAATAGGCGGCGAACTAACGGGAAGAACGATGCGGGCGCGAAGAATTTTCAATGGCCCGCTAGAAAAGCAGGAATCTCACCGCGATCAATCGCGATGCTCGCCGGGTGCTGCGCCGATCCTACCGAAGACTTGCAAAAACCGGTGGCTCGGGGAATGGTGTCCGTCATGTCTGCGCTTCTCGCCCCGGGTGATCAAGCTCCCGATTTCTCCGCCACGGCCGTGGGCGGCCCCTTCCAGCAAGGCAGCCCCGTCAGGCTCTCCGACTTTAAAGGAAAAACAGTTGTCCTCTATTTCTATCCGAAGGACGACACCCCGGGCTGCACGGTGCAAGCCTGTGCCTTGCGCGATAAGTATGCGCATTTGATCGCGACCGGAGCCACGGTTTTCGGCGTGAGCATCGATCCGCCCGCCAGCCATGCCGCCTTCATCACCAAACACGCCCTGCCCTTTCCCTTGATCAGCGATGAGAAGCACGAAATCGTTACCGC
This sequence comes from Terrimicrobiaceae bacterium, assembly GCA_049317925.1. Lineage (GTDB taxonomy): Bacteria > Verrucomicrobiota > Verrucomicrobiia > Chthoniobacterales > Terrimicrobiaceae > CAMASH01. Next base: position 3,643 of record JBMOHI010000019.1, on the reverse strand, counting down.
CTACGGCGTGTGGATCGAAAAAAATCTCTACGGAAAAAAATCCATGGGCACCGAACGCAGCACGTTCGTCATCGGCCCGAACGGCAGGATCAAGTCCGTTTTCCGCAAGGTGAAACCTGACGAGCACGCCGATACCGTCCTGGAAGATCTACGTCACTTTGAACCGTGATTCCCTGCTGACGTTTTACGACCGGTTTGCCCGGCTCGTGGAAAAACTGCCCGGCGGATTGCAAAAGCCGATCCTGCGCGAATTGCTCCCCATCAGGCAGGTCTTTCTCGAACAGCGCCCGGCCCGCCTGATCCTGTTGGGCGATCCGGGAAAAAGCGTTCCCGAGTTTCTCCACCTCCTCTGCGGCACCAATGTGGAAACGGGCGGCAGTGAAAATGGCTGGCGCAGCTATCGCGTGGCGGAACGTGGTGAGATTTTCATTCTCGATGCACGGACGGACACTCCTCAATCCGTGATTGATGCTGCCCTGGCTCATTCCCGGCCGGATGTTGCCGCGTTGCTCAAAGAGTCTCGTGAAGACGAAAGCAATTTCGCCAGCGCGGCCGCCCGCGCTGCGGCTTGCGGAGTGGAGACGCCCCTGATCGGAGTGGCGTTCGGTGGACGTTCCCGTCTAGCCGCGCTTTTCAAAGCCAACCGGGAGTTATCCGTCCGCCAAGTCTCCGTCGCTTCGCCCGACGAGGGTGACTCCCTCCCTGAAGTCATCTGCGCTCTTTTGCCCAATCCCGCCAAGCTGGAGTTCGCCCGTCTCACCGGGGCCAGGGAGGCCCAGGCCCAGATCGCGGGATCCCTCCTGAAATCGTTCACCGCCGTGTGCGGTGTCATCGGTATCCAACCCATTCCGCTGGCCGATCTGCCCATTCTGACCTCCCTGCAAACCCTGATGGTCGGGCTCGTCATTCATACCTCGGGAAAATCGGTCAGCCCGAGACTGGTGGCGGAGTTTCTCGGTGCTCTGGGTCTGAATATCGGTGCCGGCATTCTCTTTCGCGAAGGCGCCCGCGCAATCATCAAAATCGTTCCGCTCTGGGGAAACGCCGTCTCAGGATTCGTGGCCGGGGCCGGCACCTATGCCATCGGACGCGCCGCCATTGCCTACTTCATCGAGGAAACGCCCATCCACGAAACCAAGAAACTCTTTCAGCGTCTATTGCCCGGCTGGGACGCTTTCAAAAAGCGGCGTCTGCCCGGACTTCCGAGCCACCAAGGCGTAGAGAAGACGGACAAGACATCCTGACCCGTCACATGCCGCCGGCCAATTGATCCATCGACCGGATCGAACCGTCAGGAAAACATGCCTGGGCCCCACGGCCATGCATATTGCCAATTTCAATAAGCCAAGGCTGGATGGGGATCACTCTGGCCTTTGATTCGGTTGACTTGCAAGCTAAAGGAGCTGCCGATACTTTTAGTTGACTGGAGTCTATTGGGATTGCAATACCTCGCTCAGGCTTTGAACTGAACCATCCGGGAAAAGGATCAGAGACCCCCTTCCGTGGGCATTCCCTCTTTCAATCAGCCAAGGCTGGCGAGGCCATTGTTTGGGAGAAGTAGGGCGTAGGTCGAACTGCGTCGGGATGTAATGCAGCAATATGAAACTTCCGGAGGAATCCTTAATGCGGGCTTTATCCATGACAGGACATCTCCAGAGCTTGGCTGGTGCCCCATATGGCTCCATTGTCGATAGCCACCACTTTCCATAATCATCTTCAGTTTCTGTCGCCGCTTCGGGCACCTGCGGCCAGTGTCCGACATCCTGCAAATAATTAGAAAATACAACATGCAACTGCCTCATGTTATTGGTGCATGTCACCCTGCTGGACTTCCTGACTATGCTTTGAAAGGATGGGATGAGGATTGCGGCAAGAACCCCGCCGACAGCCATGGTTATCAAAATTTGCGGCAACGTAATACCTGAATCTTTTCCCACAGGGAAAAAAGCAGCTCTAAGGCTATATGGCACCGCAGCAGCCCTCCCTGCGGTCGGAAAACCATTGATTATCCCTCTCCAAAAAATATTAGGGCCTTGATTGTCTATCGTTAAGCAGCACAACTAACCTAGTTTGTACCGGAAACTCTAATCGAGAGACGCGTCCCACGGAACTTAAAAGTAGTCACGTCAAAAGTGCTTCCAGGAATTACAATGGGTGTAATGTCAACACCACCAGCAGATCCGCCAGTTCCTGTAGTGATGACCACGATTTGATCTGTTCTGGAAGGGGTTCCTTGAAGTGCACCTTCCCCTTCGAAGGCGGAAATCGGCGAACTTAAGTCGATAGTTCCATTGTAGTAACCGGCGGCTGCATTTCCTGGAATAACATATACCGAAGCCCCTCCGGTCGTCCCCGTAGTGGTTAGGTTGTTCCCAAGTCCTGAATCCAAAACACCAGCTACTTGGTCATTGGAAACATTCGCAGCAACCGATCCACTAAGGATGTTTCCATCAACAAAAAAAATCCAACTATTGTTCGAATCTGACGCTGTTGAAGATTGCGTCTGCACACCATTCTGGATTGCAAAGCTAAACAAACCCGTGACATTAACCGCACTTGCTACCGCTTGATAGCTTCCATCTATTCCAGTTAGAGCCAACGGCGATCCCCCGGAAAGCGCCGGAGGGCCACCAAATCCACCGGCTTGGGCCAAGCCAATTGAAACGACTAGAGGCAGGAGGAAATACGTAATCTTCATTTATCCTGAAGTGTCTAAATAGATCACGCCGCACTTGGCAAGAAGAAAAATCTCAGAAAGATTGCCTTGTAGCTGCCAGCAATTGGCAACTTTTCGTCCACCACTCGAATATTCGCCGCCCAAAGAACTCTGGCATCCGAGTGCATACCGGGATGAGGGGTGTTTCCCTCCTCGACAGACGAGGCGAGGCGGGCACAATGAAACTAGTGAGATTTGAAGAGTGGCCGGAGGAGTGGCAGCCTTGAGAACCAGCGTGGCGGGGAAGTGATGCCCGGGAAACACACAGCCACCTTCCTTTCCTCTCTCCTCGAGAAGCGAATTAGATAATAGGTCTTTTCAAAAGACCGTTCTATTAGATAATAGGTCTTTATGGAAGACCAAACGAAGGCGGCCATTCAGGAGAAGCTGGCCGATGCCTTGGAAATGGATTTCCCGGCTTCAATCCGGCGCGAGGCCATGTTGCCCTCCCTGCCCGGCAAGGCCCATGCGATCATCGGGATGCGACGCGCGGGGAAGACCTACTTCCTTTTCCAATGTCTGCAGGACGAGCTGACCAGGGGAGTGGCACGGGAGCGCCTGGTTTATTTCAATCTGGAAGATGAACGATTGGGTTCGATGGGGGCGGAGGATCTTTCCCTCATTGTGGAAACGTATTACCGGCTGTTTCCGGCCTTTCGCCGGCGGGAGGAGGTTGTTTTTTGTTTCGACGAGATTCAGCTGGTTCCAGGTTGGGAGCGTTTTGTGCGGCGGATCATGGACTCGGAAAAGACCAGGGTTTTTCTCAGCGGATCGTCCGCCGGGATGTTGAGCCGGGAAGTGGCCACGAGTATGCGCGGGCGGGCCATGGAAACGGTGATCACGCCGTTCAGTTTCCGCGAATTTTTATCGTATCGCAACCTGAAGCCGCCCGCCGGAGGGGAAACTCCCAGCGCGCGCCATCGCTCA
>JBMOHI010000018.1:0-14754 GCA_049317925.1 Terrimicrobiaceae bacterium | reverse complement strand
CCCACCAGATCCGCGTCCACCTGCAACACCTCGGCTGCCCTGTCCTCGGCGACCAACTCTACGGACGCCGCGCCGGTTACACCCGCCACATGCTCCACGCCTGGAAACTGGAATTCCGCCACCCGCACGAATCGCGCCCGCTCGCTTTCGAGGCCAAACCCCCGGCGGAATTTTCGATTTAGGATTTTCGATTTCCGATTTTCAGGCCAGATTCCCCTCTTCCCGCTGTGAAGCCTCGCGTTCTTCTTCTGTTTTTGTTGCTGCCGCTGGCCGCCCCGGCGGCCGAGACGCTCGACCTGACGCTGCAAAAAGCCATCCAGCTTGCCCTGGCCAAAAACTTCCGCATCAAGATCAGCGAATTCGATCCCAAGATCGCCAAGGCCCGGCAGAAAAGCGCCTCCGGAAAATTCGACCCCACCATCGAAGCCTCCTACACCTACGATCGCAACGAGAACGAACTCCGCACCCTCAACACCGGCATCAACGACGCCACAGTCACCCCCGGCGATCCCAGCCCTGACCTTTTCGCCATTCAGTCCGGCCAGGAATTCGACACCTCCATCACCGGACTTCTCCCCTGGGGAATGACCTACGATATCGGTCCGTCGCTCAGCATCGACACCGACAGCCAGCGGAACCCCCAGTTCACCCGCTACAACAGCTTCTTCGGCGTCACCGTTGCCCAGCCGCTCTTGAAAAACTTCGGCACCGACGTGAACCTGGCCGACATCCGCATCGCCCGGGCCAACCGCGCCATCTCCCAGTGGCAGCTCCGCCAGGCCGTCATCGACGTGGTCACGGACACAATTTCCATTTACGCCGAGCTCTTCTTCTCCATCGAAAACCTCGAGGTCGAAAAGCGTTCCCGCGCCCTCGCCGCCCAGCTCCTGGCCGACAACCTCAAGCGCGCCGAGATCGGCGTCATGTCCGACCTTGATGTCATGCAGGCCCGCTCAGATCTCGCCTCCCGCGAGGAACGTGTCATTGTCGCTCAGCGCGCCGTCCTTGATAACGAGAACTTCCTCAAGCAACTCGTGACCGACGAGATCGCCCGCATCCTTGAAACCCGCCTGCAAATCACCCCGCCCGAACTTCCGGACACCGCCCCGCCCGACCGCAACCGCGATTTCGCCCGCGCCTTCGAGATCCGGCCCGACTACCGCCAGGCCCTCCTCGATATTCAGAAGCGCCAGATCACCGTCGTCTTCACCCGCAACCAGACTCTGCCCCGCCTCGACCTGACCGCCAGTTTCGGCGTTAATGGCATCGATACCGAACTCGCTTCCAGCTTCGAACGCACCGCCGGCAACGGCAACCGCAACCTCTCCGGCAATGTCGGGGCCATCTTCAGCCTCCCGGTTCCGAATCGCACCGCTGTGGGAAACCTCGAAGCCTCCAAACTCGAAGCCCTCCGTTCGCTCGTCGATCTCAAGCGTCTCGAACAAGCCATTTTCGTCGAGGCCGACAACGCCGCCGGCCAGATCGACACCACCCGCAAACGCATCGAAGCCACGCGGGTCGCCCGCGAGTTCGCCCAGCTCACCCTCGACGCCGCCCAGGCCCGCCTGACCAGCGGCACCAGCACAACGTTCGAGGTTCTCCAATTCCAACGCGATCTCGCCACCGCCGAGGCCGCCGAATACCGCGCCAAAGCCGACTTCATCAAAGCCGTCGCCTTCTACGCCCGCCTGACCGGGGCAACGCTCGAACGCAATAGAATCATCCTCGAATAAACCCGCCGTCCCCAGCCATATCGTGCCGTCCTTCTTGCCCGCGCGGATTCCGCAAGTTTAGATGTTCGTAATGACTACTCCCTTGAAAATCGCGGGACGGGAATTTTCCTCCCGCCTTCTCCTCGGCACGGGGAAGTTCTCCTCCAATGAAACCATGCGCGACGCCCTCGCGGCCAGCGGCACTGAAATCGTCACCGTGGCCCTGCGACGCGCCGACCTCAGTGGCAAAAAGGACCCTTTCGCCAATATCCTCGAATTCATTGATCCGAAAAAATACCTCCTCCTGCCCAACACGAGCGGGGCAATGAACGCCGAGGAAGCGGTCCGCCTGGCCCGCCTGGCGGCGTCCGCCGGACTTCCCCAGTGGGTCAAACTGGAAATTCATCCCGATCCGCATTACCTCCTGCCCGATCCGATTGAGACCTTCAAGGCGGCGGAGATACTCGTGAAGGAAGGTTTCACTGTTTTGCCCTACATCAACGCGGACCCCGTGCTGGCCAAGCGCCTCCAGGATGTCGGCACCGCCACGGTGATGCCGCTGGGTGCTCCAATCGGCAGCAACCGCGGACTCGAAACCCGCGCGCAGATCGCCATCATCATCGCCCAAGCCACCGTTCCCGTGGTGGTGGACGCGGGCATCGGCGCACCCAGTCACGCCGCCGAAGCCATTGAAATGGGGGCGGATGCCGTGCTCGTTAACACCGCCATCGCCGCGGCCCGTGATCCGGTTCGCATGGCCGCCGCGTTCAAGATCACTATCGAGTCTGCCCGCGAAGCCGTCGAAGCCGGTTTGCCCACCCAACTCGACCACGCCGAGGCGACGAGTCCGCTGGCGGCATTTTTGGAAATGTCGAATGACGAACGTCGAATGACGAAGTAATGACAAAGTTTTCAATGACAAACGGCCCGGCCCCGGCAGCTCCCCTTTGGTTATGAAGAATTCCTTCGTCATTCGTCAGTAGCCCTTCGTCATTTTTCCCCATGTCCGAAGACAAGCAGACCCCCATGATGAAGCAGTATCTCGCCGTGCGGCGGGAATTGCCTCCTCACACGATCCTGCTTTTCCGGCTGGGCGATTTTTATGAAATCTTCGGCGACGATGCGAAGGAGGCCGCGCCCATTCTGAACGTCGCCCTGACCAAACGCGGCGAGCTGCCCATGTGCGGCATGCCGTATCATTCCGCCCGCGGGTACATCGAAAAGCTCGTCCAGGCCGGCTGGCGGGTCGCGATCTGTGACCAAGTCGGCGAAGTGCAGGCCGGCAAACTCGTTCGTCGCGAACTCTCCCAGATCCTCAGCGCTGGCACGTTGGATGATTTCGGCCTCGATGACCGCAAGCCCAACTTTCTGGCCGCGATCTGCCGGCGGGGCAAGTCCTTCGGCCTGGCGTTTTGCGAACTGAGCACCGGCGAATTCCGCCTCACCGAGGTGGACACTACCGCGGCGCTGCTCGACGAACTGGCCCGCGTTTCGCCGGCTGAAACCATCGCGCCGGACCAACAGCAAGAGGACTTTTCTGCGATCGAAGGCGCCAACTTTCTCGATGGCTATGTTTTTGAATCCGATCCCGCCGCCGAACTCTTGCGCGATCATTTCAAAGTCCATTCTCTCGACGGTTTCGGCTGCGCCGACCTGCCCGCCGCCGTCGGGGCCGCCGGGGCGCTGCTGCATTATCTGACCCGTCAGATGCGGCGCAATGCCTCGCACCTGCGCCGCCTCCAGCCTTATCGCGCCAGTCAGTTTCTCATCCTCGACGCCGCCAGCCAGTCGCATCTGGAACTCGTGCAATCCCGCGCCGGAAAAACCATGACCCTCCTCGGTGCCCTCGACCGCGCGGTCACTCCCATGGGCGCGCGCCTTCTGCGCGAATGGGTGCTGCATCCCCTGCGCGAAGTGGACGAAATCCGGGCCCGTCAAAACGCCATCGCGCGTTTGTTGGAAGACTCGCTCCTGCTGGGAAAACTCCGCGAACACCTTGCTGAAATCCGCGACCTCGAGCGGGCCGTTTCGCGCCTCAACGGCAACTCCGGTAACGCCCGCGACCTCGCCGCCCTGGCCAACTCGCTGGCCCTGGTGCCAGGGGTGATTGATGGCGCGAAAGCAATCGGCAGTCCTCTGATCGAAACGCTCGCGGCCAGCCTGCATCCGCTGCCCGACCTGGTGGACACGCTTGCCCGCGGCATCGTGGACGAACCACCCGCCATCCTGCGCGACGGCGGACTCATCCGCGACGGCTACGATCCTGCTCTCGACGAACTCCGTGCCGCCTCGCACGAAGGGAAAAACTGGATCGCCGCTTTGCAGGAGAAAGAAATCACCCGCACCGGCATCAAGTCCCTCAAGGTCCGCTTCACCTCCGTGTTTGGCTATTTCATCGAGATCACCAAGGCGAACCTGCCGTCCGTGCCGGAGGACTACATCCGCAAGCAAACCACGGTCAACGGCGAGCGGTTCATTACGCCGGAACTCAAGGAAATCGAGGGCAAGATCCTCGGCGCCGACGAGCGCGCCAAAGCCCGTGAGATCGAACTCTTCCAGCAACTCCGCACCGCGGCCCTGGCCGAACTCACCGCCATCCAGGAAACCGCCGCCGCCCTCGCAGCGCTCGACGTTCTGGCCGGCCTGGCCGAAACCGCCCGCCAGCATCACTACATCCGTCCCGTGGTGGACGATTCCGGTTTGTTGGAAATCACCGACGGACGCCATCCCGTTCTCGACCAGCTCACCACTACAGCCGAGCGTTTCGTCCCGAACGACACCGCTCTCGACAACGACGGAAAAAAGTTTGCCATCATTACCGGTCCGAACATGGCCGGAAAATCCACCTACATCCGTCAGGTCGCGCTCCTCACGCTCATGGCCCAGATCGGCAGCTACCTGCCTGCTGCGTCCGCCCATATCGGCGTGACCGACCGTATCTTCACCCGCGTCGGCGCGAACGACGACCTCGCCAAGGGCCAGAGCACCTTCATGGTCGAGATGAACGAGACCGCCAACATCCTCAACAACGCCACGGCCAAGAGCCTCGTCATCCTTGACGAGATCGGCCGCGGCACGTCCACCTTTGACGGACTCAGCATCGCCTGGAGCGTGGCGGAATTTCTCCATGACGAAATCGGCTGCCGCACGCTCTTCGCCACGCATTACCATGAGATCACCGACCTCGAGCGGACCAAGTCCGGCGTGACCAACCTTAACGTCGCCGTGCGCGAATGGAACGATCAGGTGATCTTCCTGCGCAAAATTCTCCCGGGCCGTGCCGACCAGAGTTATGGCATCCAGGTGGCTCGATTGGCGGGATTACCGGACACCGTGCTCCACCGCGCCAAGGAAATCCTCAACAATTTGGAGAAATCCGAACTCAATGCCGAGGGCGAACCGGTCATTGCAAAATCCCGGAAAAAGAAAGCCGCCATCAAGGCCGGCCTGGGGCAGTTGGATTTGATTTAGGAGGCGACTTCCCCGTCGCTGCTCCCATCTCCGCATTGAGCCTAGCCAGGTCGGGGATTTTGTGTTTACCATGTATTCATATGGTCAAAAAACTCCTCCACACGCGCTATCGCGTGGCTGACCTGGAAAAAACCGTCAGCTTTTACCGGGATGTGCTGGGTTTGGAAGAAGTCCGGCGCCACACGAGCGGGCGGGGTTCGCAGTTGGTTTTCTTCAAAGCACCGGGCAGCGAAGAGTTGATCGAGATTTGCAAATATGATGCCAGCGGACCCGTTCAGGTCGGACCGGATCTGACCCATCTGGCTTTCGAGGTGGATGATATCGAGACCTTTGCCCGGCATTCCGCGGCGCTGGGTTATCCCTTGAGCGACGGGCCGCACAAAAGTTCCAACGGTTCCGCCATCGCCTTCATCGACGCTCCGGAGGGCTACGAGGTCGAACTGATTCAACCTGCAAAAACCCCCTGATGGATTTCGACTGGATCAATGTTCCCGCGGATTTGGGTGACGTCACGGCGAAGGAGGTCGAGGAATCCTTCGAGGACCCGTTCAGCATCCGCCTGCTGCCGGATACCGATGACGTCACGGCCGGCGAGGCGCGGTATTTTATTTTGGGCAAATCGGTTTCCGGGCGTTCGATTTTCACGATTTTCTGGACGGACGGCAAAAAGTATCGCGTGATCCAGTCGCGGCAGATGACCGAGGCGGAGAATGTTTTTTATGAACGCAAAAACGCGGATCTGGCCAACTAAATCATGAGAGTTCTGACCAAATGGGGCGACGTCCCGCGCTTTTCCAACGAACAGGATGAGGCCGAATTCTGGAAGGGAACGTCCCTCGATTCCCGGCTGATGAACGTCTCGATGCTCAAGACGGACAATCGCGATTCGATCACAATCACATTGCGTTTCGACCCCCGCATGCTGGCCCGCATCAAACGGCTGGCCCGGTCCCGCTACCTCAATTACCAGAGCATGATCAAGCAGTGGTTGAGCGAGCGGTTGGAGAAGGAACTCGGATAGTTCCTGATGGATGGGAGCGGCATCCCCGGCCGCTCACCCCGCCATTCGAAAAAGAACGAACAGCCCGGTCGTTTACCCTGGTTGGATGCATCCCCCCTTGCCCTCCAACCTGTTCCCTTTGACCGGGCTGTTCAGTTGAATGATAGTAGCAGGGGACGTGCCAAGTTTTTGAATTTCGGGCGGGCTACTTTCGGTAACTCAAAATCAGGTACTTACACTGCGGGGCCCGTTTTTCGGAGGAGTTGGCGGCGAATTGAGTGCAGCGCGGATGTTCCAATTTGCGCATTCGAGCCGGTTTCCGGCTTCTTCCGTGCTGAGGCCCAGACGGGCGGCGACGATGCGGGTGGCGCGGTCGCGGAGTTTGTGGTTGGAGGGCCGGAGGCAGGACATGAAGTTTCCGTCCACATGGCCGAGGCGGATCATCACGCAGGAGGAGAGAATATTGAGCGCGACCTTGGTGGCGGTGCCGGCCTTCAAGCGGGTCGAGCCGGTGAGGAGTTCCGGGCCGGTGGGCAGATCAATCTCCACCTCCGCCCGGAGGTGATTTTTTGTCCGGGCCGGATTGCAGGTGAGGAGAATGGTCCGGGCTCCGAGGGCTGTGGCCTCCTCGAGGGCGCCGCGCACAAACGGGGTGCGACCGCTGGCGGTGATGCCGCAAAGGACATCCCCGCCGGAGAAGTCGCGTTCGCGGAGGGCCTGCGCACCGGCGGAAGCATGGTCTTCCGCGCCCTCCACGCTTTGCTGAATCGCCGCCGCGCCTCCCGCAATGATGGCCTGCACAAGATCGGGCGGAACGCCGAAGGTCGGAGGCATCTCGCTGGCGTCGAGCACGCCGAGCCGTCCGCTTGTGCCTGCTCCCGCATAAAACAGGCGCCCGCCTTTTCGCAGGGCTTCCGCGGTGATCTCCACCGCGCGGGTGAGGGAGTCTGCGGCCGAACCAAGGGCCTCCTCGACGCGGCGTTCTTCCTGGGTGAAGAGGGCCACGAGTGCGCGGGCGGAGAGGCGGTCAAGGTTTGCCGAGTCGGGATGGGATTGTTCGGTCGAGGCATGGTGTAGCGCGGGTTCCTCTGGAATGGGAGCCGGCGCTTTGACAGCTCCGGCTGCGCCGGACGCCAGAATGGCTGCGCCGAGGCTGGCCGCTGTTTCGCAGACGGCGACGTCACCACCGGGCCATTTTTGTGCCAGGGCTGAGGTGAACAGTTGGACATAGAGCGGATGCTTTTGAAAAACGCCTCCCATCAGACGCACGGGGGGGCGGGCAAAATCCAGCCGTCCGGCCACTGCGGCGGTGAGGTCGGCCAAAGCGGTCGCGCCTCCCGCGAGAGTCGCCGCCACCTCCGCATCGCCAGCATGGTTGAAAAGCAGGGGAGTGAGCCGGGCCAGATCGCTCTTGTGGGCGGTTTGCACCCACGCCGTCAGCTCGCGCAGGGTGTTCAAGCCCAGCGTGCGCAGGACCTCGCGGGCCAGCGCACTGATCCCGCGCCCGGTGTCGAAATCGAACAAAATCCGTCGCAACGCATGAATGGCCAGATCGTATCCGCCACCCGAGTCGCCCAGCAGATGCCCCCAGCCGCCGGCCCGCTCCTCGACGCCCTGGCGGCGCCCGGTCACGGCCGAGCCCGTTCCGGCAATCACGGCGATGCCGTCGCCGGTTCCAAAGGCCGAGGCGAAGCCCGATTCACGGTCGCTGCCCGTGACAATCTGCGCGTCCGGCCAGACCGAGGTGGCCACGGCGTGCAGTTGGGCGCGGTCCTGCGCAGTCGCGCATCCGGCTAGAAAGACCCCGACGTGTGCGGCGTTTTTCGGCAAGGCATCCAGCAGACCGCGAAGCGAGCCGGCGTCGAGCAACTTCATGCTGCCAGGGCCGGCGCGGCCCTCCTCTACCACGTGAAGGACACCACGGACGTTCTCGCAGAGCGACCAGGTGGTTTTGGTCGCTCCACCGTCAACTCCGAGGATAAGGTGCTTGGACTTCGCGCCCACAGGTGGTCTCTATAGCAGGCGTGTCGGACAGGCGGTCACTTTTTTTCACGATTTTTCTCGGGGTGCTTCTCGTGCTCTGGGCCGGCTCGCTTTGGGCTCTGTCGTCGATGCCCGGCGATGCCGTGGAGCTTCCGAGTATTTCGTACGCCGATAAAGTGGCGCATTTCGTCTATTTTTTCGTCGGGGGATTCCTCTGGGCGGCATTTCTCTCGCGCCTGATTCCGTGGCGGGGAGTGAAGCTGATCGCCTGCACCGGGGCGTTGATCGCGCTGATCGGCGCGGTCGATGAGGTGCACCAGCTCTGGACACCGAACCGGTCCGGGTGCGATGTGGGAGACTGGCTGGCGGATTCTGCGGGTGGCGTGACGGGCGCGTTTGTGTTTGTCTGTCTGCATGCCCTCGCCGGAAAACGACGACCTGAAGAAGCAGACAAGCTGGCTCCGCCAGGAAATTGAGCGTCATAACACGCTTTATTATCAGCAGGCCGCTCCCGAGATCACCGATCAGGAATTCGACGCGCTCCTGCGCGAACTCCGCGACATCGAGGAGAAAAATCCCGAACTGATCTCACCCGATTCGCCTACTCAAAAAGTGGGCGGCGCAGTGCTGGCGGCGTTCGCGCAGGTCCGTCACCTCGTGCCCATGCAGAGTCTGGACAACACCTATTCCGAGGAAGAACTGGGCGACTTTGTCCGGCGCATCCAAAAGCTTCTGCCGGGCGAAAGCATTCCCCTCACCATCGAGCCCAAGGTGGATGGCGTGGCCATTGCCCTGCTTTACGAGGACGGTCAACTCGTGCGCGCCGCCACCCGCGGGGACGGCGCGGCCGGCGACGACGTGACGGAAAACATCAAGACCATCCGCTCGATTCCCCGCCGGTTACCCGCCGGAGCGAGCGCCCGCATGGAAATCCGCGGCGAAGTTTATCTGCCGAAAAAACTCTTCGCCCAAATCAACGCGGAGCGCGACGAGCAGGGCCTGCCCGCGTTTGCCAATCCGCGCAACACCGCCGCAGGGTCACTCAAGCAACTCGATTCCCGCCTGGTGGCCAAACGCGGACTGGAAGCAATCTTCTACGGCTACGGTGCGTTTGAAGGGACCCTGCCCCGCACGCAGAGCGCATTCATCGAACTGCTGCGTGGTTTCGGCCTGCCCGTGCCGGACAAGCTCTGGCAGGCGCAGACCGCGGAGGAAGCGCTGGCCGCCATTCGCGAACTGGGAAAAATCCGGCGCGACTTTTCCTACGAGACCGACGGTGCAGTGTTGAAAGTGGATGTGCTGGCGCAGCGCGAGCAACTCGGTTCCACCGCGAAGGCTCCCCGCTGGGCTATCGCCTACAAATACGAACCCGAGCAGGCGGAGACGAAACTGCGCGACATCACCGTGCAGGTTGGTCGCACCGGAGTGCTCACGCCGGTGGCGGAATTGGACCCCGTTTTCGTCAGCGGCAGCACGGTTGCCCGGGCCACGCTTCACAACGAGGAGGAGATTGAGCGCAAGGATATCCGCATCGGTGACACCGTTGTGATCGAAAAGGCCGGCGAGGTCATTCCGGCCGTGGTGAAAGTCCGGACCGATCTCCGCCGGGGCGATGAGGTTGTTTTCAGGATGCCGGCGAATTGCCCCGCCTGCGGCGAATCCGTCGTGCGCGAGGAAGGCTTTGTCGCCGTGCGGTGCGTCAATCTTCATTGTCCGGCCCAGCTCAGCCGCCTGCTCGATCACTTCGCCATGCGCGGCGCTCTCGACATTGAGGGTCTGGGCGACAAGGTCGCGCTCAAGCTGGTCGAAAGGAAAATGGTGCGCACGCCACTCGACCTTTTTGATTTACAGCTTGCCGACCTCGCACCGCTCAACCTTGGGACCGACGACGAGCCCCACACCTTCGGCGAAAAGAACGCGCAGAAACTCCTTAACGCCCTTGAGCGTGCAAAAACACTACCGCTCTGGCGCTGGATTCATGCGCTGGCCATTCCCGATGTGGGTGCCGTCACGGCGCGGGATCTTGCGGCGTTGCATCAGGATCCGGCTTCACTGGCCGCGTCCGAAATCCTGCGGGATATCGTCCGTCTGGATGAACTGACCGTTCCACGGAAAGACATCTCAAAAGACGAACGCGAAGTTCTTAAGCAGGAAGCCGACGTCCTCGGCGAGAAATTGCTCGTGGCCGGTGCCGCCACCAAATCGAAGTCCGCGAAGAATCCGCGCGACGTCAACCCCGCCATTGGTCCGGTCGCCGCCCGGGCTGTGATCCGGTGGTTTGAAAGTGAAGAAGGCCGTCGGACGCTCGAGCGATTCGCCCAATACGGCATCCATCCCGTCGGAGACGAGGCGTCATCGTCCGCCGCTTCCGGCGACGGGCCGCTCAAGGGGACGACCTGGGTGCTGACCGGAGCGCTAAGCCTTCCGCGCGATGAGATCGCCGAAGAGATTCGTCAGGCGGGAGGCACCGTCTCGGGGAGTGTAAGCAAAAAGACCACCTATGTGCTGGCGGGGGAGGACGCGGGCAGCAAATTGGACAAGGCGCGCGCGCTGGGGGTGAGGATTCTCAAGGAATCGGAATTCCGAGAGATGACGGAAAAATAGCGAAGCAGCACTCGCAGGAATATTTTTACTTCTCCGTGTCCTCTGTGTTCTCTGTGGTTTTTCCATGACCGCTCTCTCTGCTCTCTACTCCGACTACGTCATGCCGACCTACGGGCGGTTCGATCTGGATCTTGCGCGCGGAGCGGGCTGCCGGGTGTGGGATTTTGCGGGTCGCTCCTATCTGGATTTCGGCGCGGGGATTGCGGTGTGTTCGCTCGGTCACGCCCATGTCGAGATCACCGCGGCGATCAGTAAACAGGCCGCGACCCTGGTCCATACGTCGAATCTTTACCGGACGCAGCCGCAGGCGGAACTGGCCCGGCGGCTGGTGGAAGTGACGGGACCGGGAAAGATCTTTTTTTGTAACAGCGGGGCGGAGGCGAACGAGGGACTGATCAAGATCACGCGGAAGCGGGGTTCGGAATCCGGGCGGTATGAGATCATTACGTTCGGGAATTCATTTCACGGGCGGACCATGGCGGGAATCTCCGCCACGGCGCAGGAAAAGGTGAAGAAAGGTTTCGCGCCCCTCCTGGAGGGATTTGTGCATTTGCCGTATGGCGATCTGGCGGCGGTGCGGGCGGCGGTGGGTCCAAAGACGGGGGCGATTCTGGTGGAGCCGGTGCAGGGCGAGGGCGGCATCCATATTGCGACGGCGGAATTTTTGCGGGGGCTGCGGGAGATTTGCGATGAGCACGGGTTGTTGCTGCTTTTTGATGAAATTCAATGCGGACTGGGCCGGACGGGGGATTGGTGCGGGTGGAAAAGCGTGGCTCCCGATGTGACGCCGGATGGGGTGAGTTGGGCCAAGGGGATTGCGAATGGATTTCCGCTGGGGGCGTTCTGGGCGACGACCAAGGACGGGCTCTGTGATACGCTGGGACCGGGCACGCATGGGACAACTTACGGCGGCAATCCGGTGGCGTGCGCGGCGGGTTTGAAGGTGCTGGAGATCATCGAGCGGGATGATTTGCTTTCCAACGCCGTGAAGCAGGGCGCGCGGCTGGCCGAGGCCATCCGGGGTTTGGGCAGTGCGAAGGTTGAGGAAGTGCGGTGTCTTGGGTTGATGTTGGGGATTCAGTTGAAAGAAGGCATTCTGGCCTTGGACGTGGTGAAGGCGCTCATGGCGGAAGGTTTGCTGACGATCCCGGCGGGTGAACGGGTGGTGCGGTTGTTGCCGCCGCTCAACATCACCGCAGCGGAGGCCGATGAGGCGGTCGCGGTGTTAAAGCGTGTGCTCGTTTAACGCACATTTCCCTTCGACAGGGCGGCGGATTTTTGGTTTGAGTGTCGGGTGAAGCATTTGCTCTCCATTGAGTCTCTGTCCAAGGCGGAGATCGAAGAAATTGTCGCGCTGGCCGGAGTGATGAAGTCCGAGCGGGGCCGCCATGCCTCGCATCCGTTGCGGCACAAATGTTGGGCCATGATGTTTGCCAAGTCGTCCACCCGCACGCGCATTTCGTTTGAGGTGGGTATCCGCGAACTGGGCGGGGATGTGATTTTTCTGGCGGCGGATGACATCCAGCTCGGACGCGGCGAACCGATCAAGGACACGGCGCGGGTGATGGGAAGGATGTTGCACGGGGCGGTGATCCGCACGTTTGCGCAAAGCGATGTGGAGATTTTTGCGGAATTCAGCGGCATCCCCACGATCAATGCGCTGACTGATGAGGAGCATCCGTGTCAGGTGCTGGCGGATTTGTTCAGCATCCGCGAGGCGGGTCTTGATCTGGACAAGCTACGGATCGCTTTTATCGGGGACGGGGACTGCAACATGGCGCGGTCCTGGATCTGGGCGGCGGCACGGTGGGGTTTCGAGTTGCGGATTGGTGCGCCGTCGCGGTTTCAGCCGCCGGCCGATCTGGTGGCGCGGAGCGGCGGCAACATCGTGGTGACGACGAACCCGGCGGAGGCCGCGGAGGGGGCGGATGTGCTTTACACGGATGTGTGGGTCAGCATGGGCAAGGAGGAGGAGAAGGCGTTTCGCGAAGCGCAGTTTCAAAGTTATCAAATCAATGCGGAGTTGTTGCGGGCGGCTGCTCCGGGAGCTTTGGTCATGCATTGCCTGCCGGCTTACCGGGGCAAGGAGATTACGGAGGCGCTCTTCGAGGAGCATGCAGACACGATCTTCCGCCAGGCCGAAAACCGCTTGCACGCGCAGAAGGCGATTCTCTCGCTGGTGGCCTCACCGTGAGTCCGGTTTCCGGTCCATTCGGGGCGGGAAAATTTCCGTGAAATCGGCATTGCTTCCAAAAGAAGTTTAACTAATATTTCGGCCCCCCTCACCTAATTTTATCCCGTGTCGTCCAGCTTTTTACTTTCCCAAGGAATTCCATTGTCGTTGCTTTGCGCCGGGGCCGGCCTTGTCGCAGCGGTGTATTTGATCAGCCTCATTTTACGCGCTCCGGCGGGGAACGAGCGCATGCGACAGATTGCGGGAGCGATTCAGGAAGGGGCCAAAGCGTACCTTAACCGGCAAATCGCGACCATTGTGGTGATCTCCGTGGTGATTTTTGTTTTGCTGACCTTTCTGCGCGATCTGCCCACGTCGCTGGGTTTTCTGCTGGGGGCGGTTTGTTCTCTGGTGGCCGGTTACATTGGAATGCGGGTTGCGGTCGTGGCCAATGTGCGCACCGCACAGGGGGCGACCGAGAGCCGAAAGAAGGCCTTGCAGGCCGCCTTTAATGGTGGCGCGGTCACTGGATTGTTGGTGGTGGGCCTTGCATTGCTTTCCGTCGGAATCTTCTGGCTGGTCATGTCGAGGATGAATCCGGAGAAGGCCGTGGCCAGCCTCGTCGGCGTGGCGCTGGGTGCCTCATTGATTTCGGTTTTCGCGCGGCTGGGCGGCGGCATTTACACCAAGGCGGCGGACGTCGGGGCGGATCTTGTCGGCAAGGTGGAGTCGAATCTCGACGAAGATGATCCGCGCAATCCGGCCACGATTGCGGACAACGTGGGCGACAATGTGGGCGACTGTGCGGGTATGGCGGCGGATGTTTTTGAGACCTATGCGGTGGCCCTGATCGGCGCGATCCTCGTGGCGGCACTGACGGCGGGCGGGGTTTCCGGTGTCGCTGTGGTCTATCCGTTTATTCTGGGAGGTCTGGCCATCATTGCCTCGGTCATTGGCATTCTTTACGTGAATCTCTCCGGGGCGAAGCCGGCCAACGCTCTCATGGGCGGCGTCTTGATCAGCGCGTTCCTCGCCGCCCTCGCTTTCTGGCCGGTCACGAACATTCTTTTTCAGGGCGGCCTCAAGGTTACGGACGTCTTGACCGGAGCGGAGGCGGTCTATTCCGCAGGCGGCATCTATTTTGCGGCCATCATCGGTCTGGTCATGACGGGTGCGGCGGTCTTGATCACCAATTATTACACCTCGACCGCTTTTTCCCCGGTGCGGAAAATCGCGCAGGCCAGTGTGACGGGCCACGCCACGAATATCATCGCCGGCATCGGTGTCGGTCTGCACGCGACGGCGTTGCCGGTCCTGTGCATCGCGGCTTCAATCTGGCTCAGCTACAGCGCGGCCGGTCTTTACGGGATTGCCGTGGCGGTCATGTCGATGCTCTCGCTCTCGGGCATTATCATTTCCCTCGATGCCTTCGGCCCCATCACCGATAACGCCGGCGGCATTGCCGTGATGAGCGGCCTGCCCAAGGAAGTCCGCGCCATCACTGACGATCTCGATGCCGTGGGCAACACCATGAAGGCCGTGACCAAGGGTTACGCCATTGCCAGCGCAGGTCTGGCGGCGGTTGTGCTCTTCGGTTCGTATTATGTCGATTTGAAACACCACCTCGAGTTGGCCGGTCAATTGACCGCGGCGGAAATCGAGAACCTGCTCGCCTTTTCGCTGAAGGATCCCCAGATCGTTATCGGCCTCTTCATCGGCGGTCTGCTGCCCTACCTGTTCTCCGCCTTTAGCATGAACGCGGTCGGACGCGCGGCGGGTGCGGTGGTCAATGAAGTGCGCCGCCAGCTTGC
>JBMOHI010000017.1:0-14763 GCA_049317925.1 Terrimicrobiaceae bacterium | reverse complement strand
GAAGCAACGCGGCGTAATGCCGGGCAATGGCCCGCGCATTCATCAGGCCATTGCTTGAAGGCAGGCAGGCCGTCCGCATGGCGGGTGTGTTCATCTGGTGGACAGCGGGGACCTGAGCCGCCTCTGTCGCATTGATGACCGAAGCGGACGGCACAGGTACGGCACCCTGTCCGGCCTCCTCCACAAAGGCCACCCTATGGTTATCCCCATCGCGCAAACCGATGTGCAAGGTTTCCAATCCCAGCGGCCCACTAATCTCCTCGCGTACCCGATCGGAGAAAAGCCGTCCGTCCATCCGCCGCGCGGTTTCGCCGACCAGCCAGCCATAGGTCTTGGCATGATAGGCGAATTGCTCACCAGGCGGATACTTCGGACGCACCCGCGCCAGCGCGGCGCAGGCCGTGGTCCAATCCAACATCTGCCCGTACGTCAGTCCCGGCGGAAGCTCAGGCATACCCGCCATGTGGGTGAGCGCGTGCCGCAGCGTAATCGCCTCCTTGCCGGGCGTTCCGAATTCGGGCCAGACGTCAGCAATCCGCATCTCGTAATCGAGTGTTCCGCGTTCGGCCAATTGATGAATGATGGTGGCGGAAATTCCTTTGCTCACGGAATAGACCGGAAACAACGTCTCCGCTTCGACCGCTTCGCCAGTGAGGGCATTGGCCACGCCAGCCCACGCATCCACCACAAGTTCCCCCTTAAGGTAAACGGCGATCTGCGCCCCGCGCTCGGCCCCGGAGGCGGCCAGTTCGCGCAGTGCCTCCTCGATGCAATCCTGAAGCATGCGCGTTACTTTGGCGGAGCGCTATTGGCGGCGTCCATCAGAAAGGGAAACCCAGCCGCTGGTCCCTTCTCGCGTGTCGCACTCACGGTCGCGGCGGTGAGGCCCACTCCCGCTTTCCAACTCCAAACATCACGCACGCCCCCACCCTCGACCACAATTTTGGCTTCTTCCGGCGAGGAATTCTCCAAGCGCACGGAAAGATCCTTCTTGCCCCAGGGATCGTAGAGACTCGCCACGAACAGCCGCGCGGCAGTGGTCTTCGCCGTCAGTTGCCGGAAGCCAAGGTTGTTTCCCCGGGTGTCCGCGGGCGAAAGCCCGATGCTGAATGCCAGCTTCTCGCTGGCCACCACCTGGAAGGGACACTGCCGCGTCTTCGAGACGAGTTCGAATCGTCCGGCCGCTTCGTCCGTCGCTTTCAACTCCGGCCCTTGCATCAGCCAGGAAATCTCCACCGGTTGGGGTGAACGGACGTCGTCGAGCACGAGGATGTACCCACCCTTCACCCACAGGAAGGTCCGGCGGAAACGCTCCAACGCCGGCCGCGAAAGACCGCTCTTCTTATCCTTGTAGGCCAGATAGGAACCCGCCGCCTCACCTTCGACCGCCACGACGTCCGGCGTGTCCCGCCACGCGGTGATGATGCCCATCTTTGTCATGTCCCCGCCCGGTTGACTGAAGACCGGACCCTCGGGACGGCCGGCGGTCATCTGCCCCATGCCATTGATGAGAACCGTATTGTGACTGGCCGACTTTTTGCTCTTCGAATAGCGATCCGTTTCGGCCACCAGCTCATTGCCCATCGCCAGCACGAAGGCATTCGCATCGGGATCGTCGTGAGCCACATTGATATACTTGTCGCCGTTTTGGTGGCTGAACTCATTGAGCAAATAGCCGCCGAACGGTCCGCATTTGAACATCGCCGCAACGGCTTCGGCTTTCCACGACTCACGCACGACGGCCACGCCGATGTCCGGCCAGAACATCGCGAGCGGCAGCTTCGTCACATCGCCGCGGGCCAGTTCCGTGCTGTCCCACAGAAACGAAAACCAGGAAAACGACATGGATTTCGGCTCCGCCTCAAAGACCCTCAGGGCGGCGTCCTTGAGTTCCGGCTCATTGTGCTCCGACGCCAGTTTCAGCAAAAAGTTGCTGTAGTTTCCGAGACCTGTTCCGTCCCAATCACCGAAGCCAAAGGCATTCCCGAATCCGGGCATGGTGGTTCCGACAATGAATTTGCCGGCGGCCTGGTAGAAGGGCAGCGAGAGATAGTTCGTGCCCAAACAACGATCCGCCGCGTCCATCGCCAGCACCAAATGGTTGCCGCCGAAAACGAGGTAACTCGGCCCCTCGTGACTGGTGCCATCCTCCGGCAGCCATTTGTTGACGAACGCCAGCTCCTCCGCCGTCTTCTGCAGCAGCCATTGTTCCTCCGGTTTGCCTTCATAGGCGGTCAGCACGGACAGAGTCAGTCCGGCATTGCGATGCCATCGGTGATTGTTCTGCGTGTCGTTCTGCCAGTAGGCCAGCGACGGGTTCTTTTTCAGGTGGCCGCCGTGATACATGGCACGGGCTTGCAGAATCAGCTTCTGCCGGAACTTTTCGCGGAACTCCGGTTCGAGATCCTGGTAGAGCCAGTCATAGGCCAGAGCCGCGCCCACCATGATGTTGGCAGCCGACATCCCGCTGTCGAGTTCCTTGCCGCTCTCCCAATGCGGCATCTCGTAGAGCTTCTTCATAAACTCCACCGTCCGGTCAAACGAGGTCTTGTCACCGGTCAGCACGTAATGAAGCGCCACGGTGGGGAGCTTCCAAAAACCCTGACGTTGCCCGTCGGTGGCATCGGTCAAAAACTTATCATCCGTCGGCGCGGTGCTGCCTGGAACATAAGCATCAAATTGTTTCCGCCATTTCGCCCCGTCCTCGCTGGCGTAGAAGGCCTTCAAACGCGGCACATCCTCCGCGGAAAAAAGCAGTCGCGGATGTTTACCCCGCACGGCCTCGGTGAGTTCCGGCACGGCTCCCTCCGGAGCGGGATCTTTCTCCGGCACGACCGGCGGCGGCGGAGGCGGAGGCACGGGCTTGACTTCCATCGGCGGTCCCAGCGCCACCTGGATGTCATCGACCCACAGCGTTTGCGGGTTTTTGGCTTCCTTGGAATCGCCATAAAGCACCAGTCCGGAAAATCCCTCGACCTTGATTTTGTTCCAGTCGAACCGATTCGCCGGCTTGCCATCCATCGTCACTTTGAGACCGGTCTTCGCATCAAAATCGAAAACCCATTCGTGCCAGCCCGGACTCCGCTTCGTCACTCCCTGGACATTGAACCAAACTTTCTGATCAGAATCACTCACCACATAACTCGACTCGCCGGTGAGATACGGAGCAAACATCACCGCACCCGTCAGAGCACGGCCATCGGGTTGCGTCACACCCCAACGCGGACCGACATGGCGCTCCTTCAATGCGGCGTCCGGAGGCAGAACACCATCGTCAAAAACCCACATCGAAACGCGCCCGGACCCCGCCTCCGTCCGCAACGGCAGCGTCATTTTCGCCCCGGGCCCGAGCCGGAAAGCCCCGGCGCTCGCGGAATGTTTTTTGGCCTCATCCACCGTGACCTCGCCCTCCTTTTGCCAGGACTCGAATTTGGCAGCATCACCGTCGGCGGCGATTGTCCGGGAGGGAACCGGGAGGAGGAACAAGGAAACGGCGAGAGCGAGAAGGGGGCGCATTATCACACGATTGATTCTCGCAGGAACCTTGTCAAGCAGGGGGAAGAAATTTAGCAGCCCTTCGCCCGGGTCCGTACCGCCGTCTCACCGGCCACCGCCACCGCGATGAAAGTCAGGACACACATACCGATGATCATGAGCGAAACAGGCCAGGATTGACCGGTGCTTTTCAAGATGGCCACCGCCGCCAGCGGGGCGAGGCCGCCGGCAAAGACGGAGGCTAGTTGATAACCCAGCGACGCGCCGCTATAGCGGATTTCCGGACTGAAGAGCTCCGAAAAGAAGCTGGCCTGCGGTCCATACATGGCCGCATGCGCCACCGGCAGTCCCAGGATCACGGCGAGGTTCAATCCCCAGATCGTCTGCGTGTCGAGCAGCCAGAAAAACGGGAACGCCAGCAGGGCCGTCAGCGTGGCCCCGAGAAGATAGAGCGGCTTCCGCCCGAAGCGGTCCGACAACGCGCCATAAATCGGGATGGTGCACATTTCCAGAGCCGATCCGATAAAGACCGCGCTCAATACCTGGGACGCCGTGAAGCCCGCCACCTGGGTTCCATAGGTCAGGACAAAAACGCTGAACATATAGAAACCGCCGTTTTCGGCCAGCCGTGCGCCCATGGCGATGAGAACCGCGCGCCGGTGTTTGGTCAGAACCTCCACGATCGGAAGCCGGACGACCTTGTGCGTTTCCTTCACCCGCGTGAAATCCTCCGACTCAACCACCGAGGTGCGAATGAAAAATCCCACCCCAACCAAGACGATGCTGATGAGAAACGCGATCCGCCAGCCCCAGGTGAGAAAATTATCCCCGGACAATCCAGAGAGCAGATGAAGGACAGCGGTGGACAAAAGCAACCCGGCCGGGACTCCCATTTGCGCCCAACTCCCGTAGAACCCGCGTTTATCAGCCGGAGCATGTTCCACCGCCATCAGAATCGCACCGCCCCATTCGCCGCCTACGCCAAAACCCTGCACGACCCGCAACGCCACAAGAAGGATCGGTGCCCAGATGCCAATCACGGCATAACCGGGAAGCAGTCCGATCAGAAACGTTGCGACACCCATTAGAAGCAGCGTAAGCACGAGCATGGACTTGCGACCGATCTTGTCGCCGAAATGCCCGCACACGATCCCGCCGACGGGCCGCGCGAAGAATCCCACGGCATAGACACCGAAAGCCGCAATGGTCGCCACCGCCGGATCGCCTTGCGGGAAAAACAGAAAATTGAATACCAACGCCGTCGCCGCGCCGTAGAGGAAAAAATCGTACCACTCGACCGCCGTTCCGATAAAGCTGGCAAAGGCCACCAGCGCAGGGGAAGACGTTTTGCCCGGTCTTTGCTTCATCCTAAGTGCAGCAGAAACGCCTCAGGCAAAACTTTGAACGAATCGACAATACCCTCGACCAACGGGGGATTTCTCCGCACCCGCTCAGGGCTGGTAGGTCATGGTGCGGCCGGTGAGGGAGTCCAACACGATGGAGACGTAGTTCGACGCGGGCGCTCCGCCAACCGACTGACTGCGGGGGTTTTTCAGCGTCAGACACCACGGCTGACCGTTGGGGAGATTGGTCGAACCGTCGGGGTTGAAACGAAAGCCCACGTAGTTTTTGTTCTGCACGAGCTTGGGAGCCGAGGAGGATTCCTGGGAGGACCACGGGGCAATTTTGTCCGCGGTAAGCGGCGCGGCTTTTTCCAAAACTGTGGAGAAATCGTTGGTGTCCTGGATCACGACATTGCCGGGCAGGATCTTACCGGACGTGATCCATTCATCCGCCGTCTGACCGCTGGCACTCGCAGGAATCACCACCGCCACCACCCGCCAGGCGTCCCCCGTTCCGTCATCATGCTTATAGAACCGGACCTCAACTGGAAGGTTGCGGCTGATGGCGGTTTGGCGGGCCAGAAGGATTTCCGACTCGGCCAGTCCCGCCGCTCCACTGACATTGATTCCATCCAACGTCCCGCGCAGCGCCGGCACGGTCGCCACCGCCAGCATGGAAATCATGGCCATGACGGTAAGCAACTCAATCAGGCTGAAAGCGCTTTGGCCGACGCTACGACGGCGGGAAAAACTCTGGTGGGGAGAATTCATCGGAGAATGATCTGGGGGAAGAAACCATCAATCGTGTGATTTTTCAAGGGATTTTTCCGCGGTCAGGAAACTATTTTTTAACCACCGTCACAAGGCCGGCATCAGGGACGGCCTGCACGAGGGCATAAGCCGCTCCTTCATGCTCGAGGAGTTTTGCCGTCACAGGCTTGTCCGCCTGGGTCGCGCCCACATCCTTCCACTCGTCGGGGATCCGGACTTTGACCGTGAGGGGAAAATTGAAATAACTGTCATCCATTTCATCGGTGAGGAGAAACGTGATCTTCTCCGGTCCGGCGGATTCCACTTTTAGTGAGGCCGTATCGCGTTCCTGGCCATACTTGGCCACATCGGAATAGAGGCCGACCCACAAGTTCTCCCGGTTCTCTTTGATGAACTCGAAGGTTTTCTTGAACAGATCCGGGTTCGCGCTCACCCCATGGGCAAAAAGGATAATCCAGCCGCGATAGTAGCGGCCGTTATAGCGGGCCGGATCAAGAACGTTATACGGGTTGCCACCTTGGGTTGAATCAAAGTTCCAATTGCTCAAGGCGTTGGTTGAGATGTAGTCCGTCTGATTGGCCATGTTGGGAGCGCCGGTGGCCCCCCGAGCCACCCGGAAATGTTTGGCCGCAATTTTGCGGTCGTTGTAAACCGTGTTCTTGCCGCCCGGATAGGCCAAAGCCGAGACTTTTTTCCCCGGAAGATTGCTCTCAATCTGCGCAATGGACTGGGCGTACTCCCAATCAACCCCCACGGCGGGATCGGTCACCGGTTTGTCCGCCGCAGCCAGGCGCGCTGCAGTCAGGCTTTCCGCCGATGGACGCGCTGCCATCCCACCCTCGGCCGTCTCTTCCGACGACGCCGCCGGTTTGGCGGGAACTGACGGTGCGCCATCCTCCGGCTTCAACGTGCCGGCGAGAATGGCCGCTTCCCTCCCCGCCTTTAGCGCCGCCCCCCTGGCCTGATTGGCTTTTTCGAGGCTCCACTCCGGTGTGCCCCAGCCTGGATCCTCCACATGCAAATGCGTAACGGTGTGCGATTCAACCGCGTGACCGAGGTTTTCCAGGTCTTGGAATTGCGACCAAAGACCTCCCTGACTCCGGCCTTCCTTCAAAATGCGACCGGTAATAACGAACCACGTCACTTTAAAATCATAAAGCGCGGCCTGTTCCTTCCACCAGTCAATCTCTCCGGCAAAATTGTCATCCACCCCCAGACTCAACGCCGCCAACTTGTCGTCGTGCCATAAACAGAGATCCACCTCCCCGACTTTTTGCGGCCACTTCTTGTCGGTGAGGGGAAAGCGGGGAGCCGTCGGCTTCTCGGAGAGATTGAAGCGGGCCGTCTCCGCCGCGCTAAGAAGGGAGCCGCTAAGAAGGAACGCGGCCCAGTGGCCCATGACGCGTGGAAGAAACATGGAAATGTCGGAAGTTAAGAACAACCGTGTCCTGCCGTCGAATCAGGGCTGAAAGAAATTCTCCGAGACCACCCTCCACTTGTAAAAATTGCTCAACGGCAGGGCCGCCGTATCGGTGGCGTAGTCAGGGATGTTCGTCGCGTTCGGATCGAGATAGCGCTCAACCAGAGTGGATCCGCGCAACTCCGAGGCCATCCGGTCCTTGCTTTCGTCCCAGGTTCCCGGAGCGGAAGTGGGAACCTTGCGCAAGGCCTGCACCCGCCAGTGAACCGTGAAGGTGTTCGACTTGGTCGTCACGCGGGAATAGAGGTGATCGTAGGGCTGCTCGCGCGCGTTGTCCGCAGTCAGGCGATTAGTGTTCCAGAAGGTGCTCGTCGTTTCGGCCAGTGTTCTACCCTGAGGGACGAGAAAAAACTCACAGAGTTCCGAAGCAGATCGAAACACCCTTCCTGAGTTGAACAAGACATCAAATCCTGCCAGTGTTTCGGCAACATTGATTGCGTAACGGGTTTTTTCGGACGGGCCCCTCATGGCAACATGACTTTTGTAATTGGCCGCGTTGTTAGCATTATCAGTAAGTGCCGTGATCCAGGTGCTTTTCATAGCCGCGAAGAGCGCCGTCTTTCGTTCAATATAAGAAAACGGCATCATTCGATAGTTGAGATTCACCTTCCCTGCCGTTGAAAACAACTCACTGATCGGATAGGGTTCGGCCACCGGCATCCAAAACAGATCAAGCAACAAATGATCCGGTGCCGCAGCACCTGCCGAGGCGAGACCCGGATGACTGGAGTTCGCAGGATTCGGCGAAAAGGCTAAAGTTTGCCAACCGTTTGTCATGGACGAGGGAAGTGTGCCAAGAATCACAGGCGAAGGGACCTGACGATTAGGTGAAAAATAGCTGAGATCAGCCGTTGCAACGGCTCCTCCCCCCGTATAATCACCGTAGAGCACTCTAGGATAAAACGGCACAGTCATTGAGCCGGATGTATCCTGTCCAAGTTGCTGATATTCCTGATCCGGCCGTGTCAGCAATCCCCCATCCGAGTATCTTCCGGGCATGCCGGTCCAGTCACCCGCGTCAGGAATCTTATTCTTTGATCCGACTTCAGCACCAGTAAGGCCCGAGAAACCCTCATTACTTCCCAAATCTCCACCCGTATCGACCTTGGTGCCTGTCGCCCGTCGGGCAAAGCCGTTGGACCGGAAAGTCGGGAGGCTTTGATAGCCCGTGATATTCGGCATGACGCCCGGACTTCCAAAGGCGTGCCACTGAGCCCGGGTCGTTGTCCGTGGATAGGTTGCATCTACCACCAACGCAGGCGTACCGGAAACCAGAACACTAGTAACCTTTTGAAAGTCATCATTGCTGTTCACAACCGCAAGTCGCGGATCGCGATCATCACTGGCATTGGGCAAAGCATTAACCATGCTGATGACCGTGTCGTACGGAGTAAGAAGGGTAAGACTTTCCTTCAAGGGAATCTCATTGGACTGAATGAAATAATCGGCTGTGATGGATGTGCCTGAGAATACTAAGTTTGGATCCTGAAAATTTACGGGCGCAACCGCGGTGTGTCCTTCCAGACAGAACGCCGGGCGATTTCCCGTATTGCGCTGGTCCAAGGCTTCCACACGCTTGCGAAAGTTGGTCGAGATGTTTCTTTGAAGTTCAGTCGTATTCTCCCGAAAATCATCTGGATCGGAAGAAACCGCAGTGTATCCGGCAATGCTACCACGAAAAACGTAAGAGAAGTTCCGAGCCCTCGCCTGGAAGATATTTGTTACGCTCCTGGGGTCAGTCAGAGGAGTGGCTGCACCAGTTGTGGGACGGATACTAATCGCAGGGGCATATTCTGACCAGGCCCAGGCCGTATTGAGGCCGGGCGGAGCTCCGGCTACCGAGGCATACCCGGGATTAGGTTGCCACCGGTCGGTGCCGGAGGCCCTCGCGAACTTCGTCATCGGATTCGCCGCCGCAGGAGTTGTCTTCACCAAAGTTCCCCCTGGAAGAGCTCCGTTTGTGTTACTGCCGAAGGCAGCTCCATTAGCGTCAAACCGATACGCACGGCTCGCAGCGCTCCATCGTGGTGCGATTGGGATTGGATAAGTACCATTCCAACGTCCGAAGTTGATCGATTTCTCGTAAATCTTGCGACTGGGATTTCCGGTGGGATCATTGTCCACATTGGCAGGATCGCAGGAATAGACTTCAACCGTAATCTCCGACCCCCCAAAAGAAAAAGTCAGATCTGCTGGACTGACCGGAATATCATTACTGACCAACTGCCAAACATTTGCGCCTGACGCACTATTAGAGAAAATCTTTGCGACACTATTCTTGTCGAAAAGAGGCGTGGTCGCAACATTGTATGTCACCGTACTATCTAATGTACACTGCGCTGACAATCCAGAAGCAGAAGGAAGCCCAATCGGACCGCTCGAGGCACCGGTCGCAGCCGTGAAACTGCCACCACGAACCTTAACCCAAAACACAGGGTTCACACCTACACCAGGCTCCAATCCTGTAAAATCAAGAAGCATGACGGCCCGCATGACTGTCGTTTGAGCACCGAGGGGATAGCCGTTCGTTGCATCCAAATTGATCAAGTTCTGCCAGTTGTAGGGATTTCTCCATTCTGGATACGTAGGATCAGCCGGGTCCGTCCCACCGGAAGGATCAACAGGAGGGACAGGCTCGTTTCGCTTTGCCGCATAAAAGACAACGGAAACCTCCTCTAGCATGGGATAATTTCCCACCGTCTGGAACTCGGTGCCATCGATCGTCGCACGCAGCGGCGACGCCATCTTTGCGTTCGGTTCATTAGTTCCAGAGTTGCCTCCCACAGCTACTCCTCCAATCCGCCCATTCCGGAAGCTGACTCCCGTGAACGAATAGCGGATCCCTTCCTGGGCGTCAGGAGCGGTGTATTGGTTCACAAGAGAACGAACATAGTTCAGTGAATTCAGCGCGATCCAATTGGCCGTGCCCGCCCCGCCCCACGTCGCCTGTAAGCTGCTGCCAAATCCTGGAACCTGCATTCCCATCTGCCTTCTCAAATAACCCACGAGATCCCGGTTGCGGGTGATCGTGGTCCAATCATTGACCGGACTGTCCGGATCTTTACGTTGGAAAAAGTACCTGTCTCCCCCGTTAGCGTTTCCGGCATTCAATGTTGAGCAGAACGCGAGAAGTCGTTCTTCGGCTGTGATCCACTTGGGATTGATGTCGGCCAGCTTTGTCGTATTGGGATCCTGCGAGGCCGGCGCAGTCAAACTCGGAGTTCTGGCCGTGCGATAGGGAAAATATGATGATGCATTGGGCCAGGTAATCGGCCACAGGCTAATCCGGGGTGTTTCGAAGAGGGTGGTCTCGGGAGCACGGCTATTGGCGGTCAGGAAAAACAAACGGCGTTGAAAACTTCTCACCAATTGAGTCGCGGAATCAAAACTTCCGTCGCTGGCTGGATTGAGGGTGGAAAAGGGCGTGCTCTGACTCCGATTAGGCTGAAACCATACTTCGTCTGCGGATGCATAGAGTCTGTCCGTATCAAGCGTAATTTGGCGCGGCATGGTACTTAAAGCGATGGTGTCCCGCCCTGGAGGATAATCGAAAGAGAAGGATGTAATTGGATAGGTGCCTCCCTGAGAGCCTTGGAATGGTGCGGAAGAACTTCCCCACTGCAGGCGAGGCGAAAGACCGTAGATTGCCTGCATCTGGGTCTTGTAGCTCGACCCCCAACGCGTTCTCGTAGGGTCGGAAGAATCTTCAGTCAATAGTTCGGGAAAGACCGCGCTGAGCGAGGTCATGGCGGGATGGCCCGGAGTGCGCTGAAATTCATAGCGAACCGGAGGGTTACCGGCTAACTGAATGTCGTCACGTGACCCCGAGCGAGGCACATCCCAGAAGGCTCCCTCGCTGGCCGTGTTAATATTGACCTTGGATGTCTCGTCATCCGTCCAATAAGCCACGCGACCGATGATGGGGTTCACTGTGGTCGCGCCGGGGACCACCGCCGTGTTGCCGCTTCCTCCGGAGGGTGCGACGATTTGACCGTCCTCCAGAACATACAGCCATTTCACCGGCATGGGCGCGGCCAGACCCGTGCCGGAGACGGCCGCATTGTTGGCATCAATGGAGAATCCCTGCACGACGCCGACCGCGCCGGGATCGACGATGGGATACACATCGTTGATCGGCTGATTCAGATCGGTAAAGAGAGCCACATTCGCCTTCCACCCGGAGGGCGGAACCTGGGTCGAAGCGGTAGGTACAAAGCCTGTTCCTGCTTCCACCGGATTGTCCCATGAGTAGAGTTTGTAGACATTGGACGGATTCCCGTTGGCCGCGTACGTGCGAACCATGCCGGGTTGCGAAGCCCACGACACCGGTGTCGCGGCGGTGCCCTCCTTGGTCGCCGCGTTGATTTGTCCCATCACCCTGCTGACAGTCATCCCAGCCAAATGGCGCACCTGGCTGCCGCGGGCGTAAAGATCCACCCCGCGGCGTTCGCGCCCGGCAGTGCCAAGGAAAAAGACCGCCATGGTGGCCGCCAGCACGATCGTGATCATGACCAGCACCAGGGCGAAGGCATTGCGACGGGGGAGATATTTCATGGGTGAGTTAGTTGTTGGACCATTTGGCCCCTTGGATCTCCACCGAGGTGCGGAAGACGCGGTAGCGGATGCCCGAGTCGGAAAGTTGCTTTCCGTAAGTCGTCAGATCGGCGTCGAGTTTCGAGGCATCGGTAAAAAGTGTGGACGGAACCTGGAGAACCGCCGGAGGAGTGTCCGAGGTCTGATCGAACCGCGCCAGCGAGCGCCGGTCCAGACTGACCATGGCGACATCCACGATGGGTGGCACCTGATTGCGCATGATATTGGCCCGCACGGCGGGTGAGGAAGCCGCCTTGACCCTCTGGCCAGAGGGATAGCTGGCTTCCCAGGCGCGGGAATCGTAGTGGTAGTTCGGGCTGAGAATGGAACCTTGCGTGGCGGCGGTGAAGGTTGTTCCGAGTTGAGGTGCCACGATTTCCTCATCCTTGGGCGAGAGCCGGGGACGGAAAATCAAAAGGGAGACATCCTCCGCCAGAACACGGGCGCGCGGAGCATCCGCAGGGGCGGGAGTTCCGAAAGGAGCCAGCCAATCAAGAGAATAGCCGGGCGTCGCGGTGGAAGTGTAGATTTTCAGATTCTCGGTCGGCTCCACAAACTGAACAAGGCGGAAGCGCTTCGTCGCACCGAAGAGGGGCTGGAGCCAGCCGGGCAGCAAGGCATCATCCGGACTGCCATATTGCAGAAAGAATCCTGTCGTATTGAGGGTGCGGTTCAGGCTGGCGAGGGCGTTCTGATCCGTGTCGCCCATCGGGGCCTGAAAGAAAATGGCATCACCGGGATTCTTCACTGCATCAGCCCCTGGAACGATCAGAGCCGTGGGACCGCAGAGAAACTGCAACTCCGATGCCCGCATGAATTTGTTCGGCGAGAACGTGCCCGAGTTGAGGATCGTTCGATAGTTCTCCGAGGCATCGACGTAATCATTGTAAGTGTTGAGGGTGGAACGGGCGAGGGTGCGGTTGATGGTGGCAAAAGCCGACCGGGCGTTTTGAAAGGCGGAGATCTTTCCCGCGCTGGATCGCCAGATTTGCCCGACGCCACCGGTCAATTGCAGGAGCCCGACCATCAAAACCAAAAGCACAGTGGTGGCCACCAACATCTCGATGAGGGTAAAGCCGGCAATGTGCTGAAGCTTGATGCGGCGAGGGATGGTCATTTTCAGATTCCCCGATTGACGAGAAGGAAAGTCCGCTTGGATACCTTCGAATTTGCATTGGTTTGGGCGGGATCGCGGCGGTATCCGATCGAAATGGTCACCCGGTTCAGTTCCCCACCCGGTTCCGCAACCGGCGCACTACCGCGCACGATGAACGGGGAATTCGTGTCGGCGGCAACTTCGATTCCCTCGTTGTTGAAGTAAATCGGGAAGCGCGTCGTCTGGTAGTTTGTCAGACGGTCAAACGGCGTGGAAACGAGCTCGGCCCCCACGGTGTTGAAGATTTCGGTTTCGACGATCTGACGATTGGCCTCCTGCAAAGAGAAGAGACCCACCGGCATGAGGGAAAAAATCACCAGAGCGGCAAACATCACAAGCCCGATGGCTAGAACAACTTCCACGAGCGAAAATCCCTTGAGCGCACCCGCCAAACGCCCTGGCCATCGATCCACAGTGACAGGAGTCGACCGCCCGTCGGACGGATGAAAGTGCTTTTCCAAGGGTATCATTCAGGGGGGATGATTGCTTCAGCGAATCAAAGCTGTGATGCGAGTAAAATGTATATACAAAGTAGTTGCTGTCAAGGCCAGAGAAATTTCTGAAAAAGAGAAAGGATCACCAGGCTGAGGAAACCCGGCGATCCTCCCTTGAGGCAGCCGATTCTCAGGCAGCCGACCCTCCCGCGGAGGTGGGGCCCTGACTTTGAAAATTCCGCTGGGAGAAGCGTGCGTTGCATCAAATGTGTGATACACATTCCCAATCCATGTCCGCGCTCCCACGTTTGCATCTCTCGCCTCGGCTCAAAATTTGTCGAAGACTTCACCGCAAAAACACCTACCCAACAGCCCCATGACTTCCATCCGGACCATTTTCATCACAACAACCACGCTTACCCTTCTATCGTCTCTCATGGCTTCCGAACCAGCTTTTCCCGAAAAAAACTGGGCTCCCCCACCTGCTGCCGGTGTCATCCCGCCCGCCAAAGTTCAGGAGGCCCTGAACTCCTTGAAATCCGTGGTCGGCAAGGAGGGCAATGCCGGCACGATGATTATTCAAAATGGATACGTGCTCTCGGCGGGCGATACGGTCTCCAAAAAGGACATCGTCTGGTCCTGCACAAAATCTTTCACCAGCACCTGCCTGGGTTTGCTCTGGGATGATGGAAAATGTTCGCCTGACGATCTGGCCAGCAAGTATCTGCCCGGATTGGCAAAAGATTATCCGGCGGTCACCTTGAAGCAGCTGGCCACCTTCACCAGCGGCCTTCGTTTGGAAAAGTTGTCCCTCGATCCCGGCCCGCCGGACTATCCCCCGGGCACGGCGTTTCACTATTCGATGCAGTCGGACCTCCTCGCCTACATCCTCACCAAAATCGCGGGAGAACCGCTCAGCGAACTTTTCAAACGCCGGATCGCCGATCCCATCGGAATGGATCCGGCGGGATGGGAATGGAAAAGCGTCAACACCCGCGACGGTCTCGCCGTCAATGGCGGCGCCGGCATGCCCGAGAACGGCATGCACATGTCGGCAGAGAATCTTGCCCGCTTCGGCTGGCTCTACGCCAACGGAGGGAACTGGAATGGCAAGCAACTCATCAGCAAAAAGTACATCGACTATGCCACCGTCCCTCTGGTGGACGCCAACATGCCGCTCTTCGATCCGAAAGGTTGGTACAAGCCGCTGCCCGGGCGGTATGGATTGAACTGGTGGACAAATGGAACGGACGCCGAGGGAAAACGCCTCTGGCCCAGCGCTCCCGCCAGCAGTTTTGCCGCGCAGGGGAACAAGAACAACATCTGCATCATTGTGCCCGAATGGAAACTCGTGCTGGTACGCACCGCCCAGGACGAGATCATTGATGTCGGATTATTCGACGGGGCCCTCAAGATCCTCGGCGAGAATCTTCCCGCAAAGTAACGGCGTTCCGTAGCCGCCGGCGTGAGCCGGTGGACTGCAACCGACGC
>JBMOHI010000016.1:0-14765 GCA_049317925.1 Terrimicrobiaceae bacterium | reverse complement strand
CCTCCAGTCAGAGACGTTTCGGACAGCCTCTATGGAATTCGGACGACATGAAGCCGTTTATTCCCATCGAGAAGTAAGCGCAGGCCCTCACCATCGCGATCTCTCATGAAGGGTGTCTTTCCATTTTGTCGTAGGGAGCGTTGTCCCTAACGATCCGCCACAATCCGGCAAAGCGGCGAAACACGGCGCGATCGGGACATCGCGCCCTACCAGAGCTTCACCACGCGCGGCGGATTTCTCAACTGGATTCCCTCCCGGCTTCCTATTACCGTGCCCGGGCCTTATGAATCCCTTGTTTACCGGCTTGTTGTTCTTTGCGGGAATTTTCGGTGCCGGACTTCTGGCCAAGCGCATTCGCGCGCTGCTGCCGGATCATCACCAAAGCCCTGTTCCATTCGCAATCTCCTGTTTAAAATCCCAGTCCATGAAAAACCCGATCAAGAAACTCCTTCCAGTCTTCGCCGCTGCCGCGCTGCTCGCTCCGGCTGCTCGCGCCTGCACCGGCATCCAACTCAGCGCAGCGGATGGCACGGTCGTTCACGCCCGCACTTTGGAATTTGCCATAGACCTTAACTCCGACGTGATCGTGGTGCCGCGCGGTTATGTCCGGACAGGAACCGCGCCCGGCGGCAAGGAGGGGCTCAAGTGGAAGGCGAAATACGCCAGTGTCGGAGCCAACGGGGTGGGACTGCCGTTCATTTTCGATGGAGTGAATGAAAAAGGTCTCGCGATGGGTCTTTTCTATTTTCCGGGAAGCGCGGGGTACATGAAGTTCGATGCCGCCGATACAGACAAGACCATCGCCCCGTGGGAACTGGGATCGTGGATGTTGGAAAATTTCGCGACCGTCCAGGAAGTCAGGGATAACATCGGAAAAATCGTCGTGCCCGCGGTCATCTTCGAGGCGTGGGGTTTCGCGCCCCCGGTTCATTGCGTCGTGCAGGACGCGTCGGGCCAGTGCATTGTCGTCGAATACGTCGGGGGAAAACTCCAGGTCCACGACAATCCGCTGGGAGTTCTCACGAACTCGCCAACCTTCGACTGGCACATGACGAACCTGCGCAACTACGTGAATTTCTCGATGACCAATGTTCCTCCGGTGAAGGTGGGTTCCATCACGCTGGAGCCGTTTGGCCAGGGGTCCGGCATGCTGGGATTGCCGGGGGATTTCACCCCGCCCTCGCGGTTTGTGCGGGCCGTTGCCTTCAGCACTTCGGCGTTTCCCTCGAAGACCGGTGAAGAGGCCGTGCTGGAGGCTTTTCACATCCTCAATCAGTTCGACATCCCGAAAGGCGCGGCCCGGGAGGAACACAAGGATGCCCATGGCAACATCATGGCCGACTACACCCTCTGGACCAGCGCCATTGACTTGAAGATGAAACGGTTTTTCTTTCGAACCTATGAAAACAGCCAGATCCGCATGGTGGATCTCATGAAGATGAATCTCGATGCCACGGATGTCGTCACCATCCCGATGAAGGGCGGAGAAATCATCAAGCCTTTGAATCCGTGAGCTTCGGCGTTCTGGCCTGGCTCGTTTTGACGGCTCTGATCGAAGCGGGCGCCGGTCTGGCCCTGCTGGCCCTTCCCTCGCGCGCGGCGGTCCTTCTGCTTGGTGCGCCACTGGAGACCCACGCCGCCCTGACGGTGGCTCGCGTTTGCGGAGCGGGATTGCTGGCGCTGGGTGTCGCCTGCTGGTTCGCGCGCAACGATTCTCAAAGTCCCGCCGCGAAAGGGTTGATCGGCGCGATGCTGGTTTACAATGCCGCGACGGTTGCGGTTCTCGCCCACGCCGGCTTGAGCTTCGGACTGCACGGAGTCTTGTTGTGGCCGGCGGTGATTCTCCATGGGGTGATGGCGGCTTGGGGTCTCGACTGTCTTCGTCGCGGGATTTCTGCTATGGGTCGATGCGATTCATGAATCCCGCGATCACCAGCCTCCTTGTTTTTTCCGGAATTTTCGGCGCCGGGCTTCTGGCTATGCGGATTCGCGCGCTGCTGCCGGATCATCACCAAAGCCCCGAGACAAAAGACACCGTGAAGCTCGCCATGGCCCTGGTCGGAACGATGACTGCGCTGCTCCTCGGCTTGATGGTGGCCTCGGCCAAGTCCTCCTACGACGCGCAGAAGGCCAGCGTAATCACGACCGCGGCCAATCTCGTGGTGCTCGACCGCATGCTGGCCCACTATGGGCCGGAGGCCGATCCGGCGCGGGATTTGTTGCGACGGGCGGTCGGGGGCATGATCGCGCAGATCTGGCCGGAGTCGCCCGGACACGCTGCGCAGCTCGATCCCGGCGCGTCGCGCGGCGATATGGTTTTCGACGCGATCGAGGCTCTGGTTCCGCAGACCGATGCCCAAAAGGCCCTCAAGTCCTCCGCGGTGAACAGCGCGAGCTCGCTCGGGCAAACCCGCTGGCTGCTCTTCGAACAATCGGGTCATTCCATTTCGGTGCCGCTGATGGCCGTGGTGATCGCGTGGCTGGCTATACTGTTTGTTAGCTTCGGACTCTTCGCCCCCGCCAACGGCACCGCCGTCGCGGCGTTGATGGTTTCCGCCCTTGCGGTGGCGGGTGCGATGTTCTTGATCCTGGAATTGGATCAGCCCTTCGGCGGACTCATCAACATCCCCAGCGCTCCGATGCACAGCGCGCTGAACAATCTCGGGAAATAGTCATGCAATTTTATAGCCTTCTCTTCGCGGCCCTCACTCTGCCGGTCTTTCTTGCCCACGGCGCGGACGGGTCTGCCTTTGCCCCGACGAAGGAGAATCCGAAAAAACCGCCGGGCCCTGCGCCCGAGGGCATGGTTTGGATTCCGGGTGGCGAGTTTTCCATGGGGGCACAGGGCACGGTCGGTGATGTGGCCATGTGTTCGCCCGCCACGGTCGGCGACACGCAGCCGGTTCACCGCGTGGTGGTGGATGGGTTCTGGATGGATGCGACGGAAGTGACCAATGCGCAGTTCGCCAAATTCGTCGAGGCGACCGGCTATCGCACCGTGGCGGAGATCGCGCCGACGAAGGAGCAGTTTCCCACCGCCCCGCCGGAGAATCTCGTGGCGGGCTCGGTTGTTTACACGCCCACGCCCGGACCCGTCGCGCTGGATGATCATTTTCAATGGTGGAGCTACGTCCCGGGCGCGGACTGGCGGCATCCGGAAGGGCCGCAGAGTTCCATCGAGGGACGCGAAAGTTATCCGGTCGTGCAGATCGCGTATCCTGACGCTGTCGCCTACGCAAAATGGGCGGGCAAGCGGCTGCCGACCGAGGCGGAATGGGAATTCGCCGATCGCGGCGGACTGACGGGAAAACTCTATGCCTGGGGCGATGAGTTCAAGCCCGATGGGAAATTCATGGCCAACACATTCCAAGGAAAATTCCCTGTGAAGGACACGGGCGAGGACGGCTTTGTCGGCCTGGCCCCGGTGAAGTCGTTTCCGCCCAATGGCTACGGCCTCTACGACATGGCGGGCAATGTCTGGGAATGGTGCAGCGATTGGTATCGCCCGGATACCTACGCGCGGGATGTTCTCAAGGGTGGCGTGACAAACAACCCACAGGGCCCGGCGACGTCCTACGATCCTTCCGAACCCGGCACGCAGAAACACGTCCATCGCGGCGGGTCGTTTCTCTGCACTGACCAATACTGCACCCGATATATGGTCGGCACGCGCGGAAAAGGCGAGCCCGACACCGGCACGAACCACCTGGGTTTCCGCTGTGTGAAGGCGCCTTGATTTTTGGACTTATGAAGATCTTCCTTGTTCCTGTCCTTCTGCTTGGCGCCGTTTCTGTTGTTGTCGGACAGAACCAGGCCGCTACCCCACCTCAGGCTTCCCCGGTTTTCGAGCCGTCGCCGATTTTGGATGCTTCGGCGATTCTTCAGCCTGCTTATTTGCAGGGGCCGAACTTCCGGGTGCGAAACCCGGTTCCGACCTACGGCGGCGCGAACGCCTATGAAATCGATTCCGATTTCGGGGTCTTTCCAGCCGATGGCAATGCGATGCTCATGCGGCGGGTGGCGGAGATCAATGCCATCGCGATTCTAAATGGCATCTCGAAGACGGATGAGTTCAAACAAGCCGCCTTAAAGGCCGCGCAGAGTCCGTTGGTGGTGGCGAAGGAATTGGTCACCAATCCGGTCGGAACCATCAGCGGGGTGCCGCGCGGGATCTGGAAGTTCCTCAATCAGGCCGGGCAGTCCGTGAAGGAACTGGGTGAGGGCCGCAAGCCCGATCCGGTGGACGGCAATGTCGCGCAGAACCTGCTCGGGTTTTCCAAGGTGAAACGCAAAATCTCCCTCGATCTCGGAGTGGATCCCTACAGCACGAACGAAGTCTATCAGGAGGCGCTGAATCAGGTGGCATGGCCGGCGTTTGCGGGGGGATTCACGGTGAACATCGGCACGGCGGTTGCGACGGCGGGCATCGGCACCGCCGGCCGCGCGCTGACGGCGGTGAACTGGACCGGAAACTTCAACGACATCCTGCGGGAGAACAGCCCGGCCGATTTGCGGTTGATGAACCTCGGCCTGCTTCTGAACATGGGCGTTAGTCGCCCGGACGCGGTGGCGTTTCTCAATAACAACGCCATCTCCCCCACCGCCCAAACGATCCTGGTCGGCTCGCTCGCCCTCCTCGGACAGGCCAAAGGGCGGGAGTATTTTATCCAGCAGGCCACCGTCAGCGCGGACGAACATGACGCGCTGTTCTACCAGCAGTGCGCCCAATTGATGGCCCTGGTGAATGCCTCGGCTCCGATTTCCGCGATCACCCTGGTCAACGGTCTGCCCCTGTGCCTCGCGGCCGGTGGGGCCGTGGTGGTGCCTCTCCAGTGGGACTATGTCGCCTGGACGCCGATGGCGGCGAAGTTTGCCAACACGGTGAAAGGGCTGAATCTTGGAACGCCGCCCGTCAGTTACAATCTGGTGATTTCTGGGGTCGTGTCCCCCATGGCCGCGGATGAGCTGGCCAAACTTGGCATCGGGATTTCCCAGAAACAGTTACTGAATCCGCTGAAGTAGGGGGCGGAAAATTTCTTCGAATTCTTTGGACTTATTGTTGTAGAGGCGGTTGTGCCAACCGCCCCTACAACGCGCGGATTTTGTGTCCAATGCGATTAGCGGACAGCTACCCGGTATTTCCGTCGGGCGGCGGCGAGGATGAGCGCGAGTGCAAGCAAAGCCCAGGTGGAGGGCTCGGGCACGGCGGTGGTAATGACCGTGAACTGCAGGAAGCTGGTGCTGGCCGATTCGGACCTGTAGCTGAAGGTGCCGCTGAATCCGTCCCCGTTGGTGAAGATGAAACTCTCCATGGGGATTGCAGGGGCGAGGGTGGGGTCAAAGCTCATGAGGTCGTAGGCTTCACCGGTGACCACGCCCTGATCCACAAAAGTGAATGCGTAGGAGGAACTCGGGCTGAACCCAGCCAGTCTTCCGGTATTGATGAAGTCGGAGGTTGCCTGGGTTGGGCCAAGTTCAAAAACGATGTCACCGTCATACCAGAGAATCTCCGAGGGGAAGAACGTTCCCGGTGAGTTGCCCGGCGAGATGCTGCCGCCGTTGAGCGTGACAGGGCCGACGTAGCCAGTTCCTCCCAGCGTACCGCCGGTGTTCACTTCCACGGTTCCCAATCCGGTATCGAGAGCACCGTTAACAAGAAATGTGCCTCCATTGATCGTCGTGCCGCCGGTGAACGCACTGTTCCCGGTGAGGACCAGGGTGCCGTTCGAGTTTTTCACGAGCCCGCCCGCACCGGTGATGCTTCCGGAGAAACTCCCGGAGGTAACCGCCAGCGTGGTGGAAGCGTTGGAGCCGATGTTCACGGTGCCGTTGCCTTGCAGGTTATTGATGCCGCCGGACGCGAGATGGTCTTGAAAATCCAGAGTGGCTCCAGTGGCCACTGTTGTCGTACCGACTTGGGCGGTGAGGGACGCGAGTTGAGTATTGCCGGCTTGAAGCGTTCCGGAATTCACCGTCACGCCCCCGCCACTTGGCGGGAGGGCGACCGAATCATCCGGGGCGAAAAGAATCGTTCCGTTGTTGCCACTGCTGCCGACTGCGAGTGTCGCGCTGCTGTTGAGCCGAAACGTTGAAGATTCAAGGGTGAGCACGGTGCCTGCCGAAGCTGAAAAGGTGGCGGTCTGGTTCGCTTGCACGGTGATTTCCGAACCGATTGTGGCGTTGGACAACCCGCGGAGTTCGGCAGTTCCGATCGCAATATTGCCGGTTCCCAGGGCATCACTCGCCCCCACGCTCACCGTGCCACCTTGAATCACGGTGCCACCGGAGTAGCTGCTGGCTACAGACAAGTTGAGCGCGCCGGATCCGGTTTTGATCAGGCTGCCGGTACCGCTGAGGGGGCTAGAGACGTCAATCGTGCCCGACCCGCTGGCGAAGGTGACGGTGCCGCTGAGGTTGAATCGCCCCGCCGAAAATCCATTGATACTGACCGTGGGATTGGACGGGCCGACCGCTTCCAGCGTGGTGCCATCATTCAGATTGACAGTCGCCGTGCCGTTCCCGGCCGCGATTTCTGCTGCTGCGAGGGTGGTGCCGTTGACGTTCAGCACGCCGGTCGAGCCTAACATATCCGCAACCAAGATGAGCGGCGTGCTCAGCGACACATTGCCCGTGAGTGTGAGTGTGCCTGTGGAACCGGCGTTCACGCCGACCTGGACATAGTCCGTTGCCGTCAGCGAGGAACTGCCGGACAACGTCGCCGTGCCAGAGGAACCGGACCCAAGGCCGACCTGAAAAAATTTGGTATCAACCTGGCCGCCGTTCGTCACGGTAAGTTCCCCATTGCCGAGAACTCCCACCGCGATGGTATTGGTGGAGGTGAAACTGCCTCCGGAAACGGTCACCGACCCAGTGCTCCCTGGGGCCTGCCCGACATACAAGCTTTCGCTGGCGACCGTGCCCAGCGGGTTGACCGTCAGCGTTCCATTTCCGTCGACCCCCACGAAAAGCGCCGTCGTGTTCTGCCAGAATCCGTCAGTGATGGTTGCCGTTCCCGTCGCGGTGTCGAAGCCGCCAATGTCGGCTTTGTCACTCGTGATGGTGCCACTGGCCGTGAGCGTGAGACTCCCCGTGCCTCGGTAGCCGATATGGAGAATGTCGTTGAGGGTAAGCTGGCCTCCGGTGATTTGGACAGATCCGAGCGACCCGGTTCCGGCTGCTACGAACAAACCCTTGCGGGTAACTCTGCCGCCGGCGTCAACCGTCAGGACACCGGATCCGCCTCGGCCAACCGCCAGGTTGGTATCTCCAAAAAGGAAACCTTGATCACGAATGATCAGATTGCCGGATTGCCCGGGATCGAACCCGAGAAAACCATCCAACGGGAAAGTGGTAATCGAGAGCTCGGCAGTGCCACCATTGTTGATGAACCAGTCCTTGTTTTCCGCGGCACCGTTGTCCCAGTTGTCGTTGATTGTAAAGATTCCGGTGCCAGCGGTCCATGTGGTACTTTGTGCCGCTGTGCGCTCAGCCCCGAGAAGTCCGATGAGTAAAACTCCAAGGGCCACGAGCGGGCGGTGCAACTTTTCCGACGGCAGCAACCTGTTGTTCATCGTGAGGACGCTAAGGAGCCCGCGGCTCCTGTCAAATGGCAAACCACCGGGAAGGCCTTGCGAAAGAGCCACCAGCCAGCGGATCAATCCACGGGTTTTCTGCGCCCGGAACGAATGAATCCCATCGCAAGGGCAGTGAGGACAAGGGCACAGGTGGAAGGCTCGGGCACGACGGCGAGGGAGAAGATGGTGCCGCCACCGTTGGCACCGCCGAATTGCGTAAGCCCGTAGAGCGTCTGTCCGTCCGGTGAGAACGTGACGTTGTCGATGGGCTCCTTGCCTGTCGTGGAGGCGTGGAACGAACCGAGGATTTCATACAATGACCCATCCTGCGCGATGCGAAAGATGGTGCCATCGTCGTGCAGGCCGCCCTTCCGGGTCGTTCCATAAAACAAGCCATCCAATCCCATCACCAGGGAACCATACGGCTCGGCTCCATCGGTTTCATCTCCGAAGGAATGCAGAAGCGAAGGCGTGCCCCCCGTTTCATCCATCAGGAAAAGCGCCCCCTCGTCATGGGCACCGCCAAAGGCCGTGAGGCCGTAAATCGTGTCAGCATGCGAGCCCGTGCCGGGGGTGAGAATACCGTGTTTGCTCAAATACGGTCCGCCCCCGATCGACGAAAAATCCGTCAGGACCTCGTAGGTGGAGGAAGCCAGATTGAAGCGAAACACGACCCCTGGCGCGAGGTTGTCGGACTTGGCATTCGCCACCCCGGTGCCTCCATAGCGCGTCATGCTCCTCTCGAATGCCAAACTCAACGTGGAGAAGGAACCGATCAAGCTCGCTCTCTTCACCGGCAACTACAAAGAGCAGGTGACTTGGCGCGATGCCGCCACGGGACGGATCATCGCCGCATCTGATTTTTTCGAACCCCTGACCGCCGGCTCGCTCATTACGCCCGGCTTTGGCGGCCGCGTTTATTTCCCGACCGGCAAGGGATTCATCACCATGCAAGTCCTGCCAGGCAAGGAGGAGAAAAAGTAACCATCCGTTCGCTCTTGAAACGGGCACCCCGCGCCGCTTCATTTATCGGCTCAACAACATTTCTCCAGAAACCATGAACCCACTCTCCCGCTTCCTTACTTCCGCCGCGACCGCCTCGTTGCTGACCGTTGGCCTTTTCACCGGCTGCGAAAAGAAAAACGACCCGATCACCCAGACCGGGCAGTCCGAGAAAAAAGCCGGCGTGCCCGCGCCCGGCATCGACGAGGTCAAAGCGATCGCCGAAGAAGGCTTCATCTACGGCCTCCCGCTCGTGATGAACTACGCGGTGATGAATGAATACGCCGTGGATAAGAACTCGGGTCAGTTCAAGGCTCCGTTCAATCAGATTCTCAATGAGGCCCGCGTGTTCACTTACAAGGACACCGCCATCATCACGCCCAACAGCGACACGCCCTATTCGCTCTGCTGGCTGGATCTGCGCGCGGAACCCATCGTGTTGTCCGTCCCGGCGGTGGAAAAGGACCGCTATTTTTCGGTGATGCTCTGCGACGGCAACACCTACAATTACGGCTATATCGGAAGCCGCGCCACCGGCAATGAGCCGGGGGATTACCTAGTCGTAGGACCCGATTGGAAGGGCGAGAAGCCGGCTGGCATCAAGGAAGTCTTCCGCTCCACCACGCCGTTCTCGCTGGTGGCCTACCGCACCCAATTGATCA
The DNA here is from genome assembly GCA_049317925.1 of Terrimicrobiaceae bacterium. GTDB lineage: Bacteria > Verrucomicrobiota > Verrucomicrobiia > Chthoniobacterales > Terrimicrobiaceae > CAMASH01. The sequence goes on along the minus strand of JBMOHI010000016.1, from coordinate 5,527 downwards.
ATCCGGACGACATGCCGAACGTGGTCAAGGTGCAATCCGGCTACAAGGTGCAACCGCTGTCCCAATATCTGAACCAGCCCGCGCCTTCCGCCGCGCCGAAGATCGACTTCGTCCCGGCAAATACTGCGGGCATCAAGGAAAACTTCTTCGAGTATCTCGACGCGGCGCTGGAGTTCGTGCCTGAAACGCCGGAGAGCAAGGACATCCGGGCCAAGCTGGCCCGCATTGGTGTCGGCCCCGGCAAGACCTTTGCCTTCAAGGATCTCTCCGTCGAACACAAGGCCGCCATTCTCCTCGCCATGAAGGAAGGCGACGACAAGGTGGAGAAATATCTGAACTCCGGCATGAAGGACATCAACGGCTGGAAAGTTGGTTCGCTGTTCGGCGACGCCGCTTTTTACAACGGCGACTGGCTCAAGCGTGCCGCCGCCGCCAAAGGTGGCATCTACGGCAATGACGCTGTGGAGGCCATGTATCCCCTGACCAAGACGCTGGCAAATGGGGAGCAACTCGACGGCAGTAAACACAACTACACGCTCACCTTCCCCGCCGGAGCGTTCCCGCCGGTGAATGCCTTCTGGTCGGTGACGATGTATGACGGCAAAACGCAGTTCCTGATTGAAAATCCGATCAACCGCTACCTCATCAATTCCCCCATGCTGCCCGGCATGAAGAAGAACGAGGACGGTTCGCTTACGCTCTACATCCAAAAGGACAACCCCGGGCCGGACAAGGAATCCAACTGGCTGCCCGCACCCAACGGCCCGATCTACCTTGTCATGCGCCTCTACTGGCCGAAGGCCGAAGCGCCGTCGATTCTCCCGCCCGGCCAGGGCACCTGGCAGCCACCCGGTCTCGCGAAAACCAACTGAAAGTCCCTTAAACTTCAGCGCGGGAATCCGAGTTTGAAGCACAACCCGATCACCAAATCCCACGTCACCGAATCAATCACCCGCGCTCTATGAAATCCGTTCGATCCCTGTCCGTCCTGTGTTATCTCGCGCTGGCCTCCGCCCTCCAGGCGGAAACCCCTGCGGCCGCCCAACCCGCCGCCTCGCCCGCGCCCTCCCTCTCCTTTCTCGATCCGATCGAGAGCTTCGCTCAGGACTCAATCCTTCGGCCGAAAGACCCCTTCCAGGTGGTTCCCGGCAAAGATCCCAACGGCTGGTCTTTCATCCTCGAGCCCTATCTCTGGGCCATGGCCATGTCCGGAGACGTCGCGATCAAGGGATTGCCCGCCGTCCATGTGGACTACAGCTCAAAAACCATTCTTCAACACCTCGACTGGGGATTGATGGGCAAGGCCGAAATCCGCAAAGGCCGCTGGGGCGTGCTCGGTGACGGTTTCTTCGCTCAACTTTCCGCGAACGCAACCCCGCCAGGCCCCCTTTACAACGGGACCAGTCTCAAGGTCCAGCAAGGGATGGCCTCGCTCGCGCTGGCCTACCGGATTATTGATGACCGCCGCGGATTTCTCGATATCTACGCGGGCGCTCGCTATAACTACTTGGGTCTGGAAATCGACACCTCCACCGACACCTCCGGGATCAATCAAGTCGCAACGCAAATCACTGATCGGATTTCCACTGCCGTGGGCGAACGCGTGCAGAGCGCCGTGACGGCCGCCGAGGAAAAAATCCAGGCCGCGGTGGCCGCTGCGAAGGCGGAAATTCGCGACGCTGCCATTGATCGCGTGGCCGGCATCCAGTCCGATCTCGTCGCGGCCCAGACCGAGCGTCTGGCCCAACTCCGGACTGAACTGGGTGGACGTCTGGACGGGGACTTCGAGAAGCGATTCCGGCGGGATTTGTTTGATGGTTCGATCCGGGACCGGGATCTCCTGAGCAAGGAAGCAATTGCCCAGGTGGCGAAAGGAGCGACCAGCGAATTGCGGTCCTATGTGAATGCCGCCATTGAGGCCCGCGTGGCTGCGGTCGAGGCCCGCGTGGCGGCGGCCAAAGGACGGATCGATGCCCGGCTCGAAGCCGTGAAAGACCGCGCCGAGGCCCGCGCGGCCGCCGCGCAAAAGAAGCTGGCCAAGGCCATTGCCAACCAGATTGAGGATGCCCTGCCGACCGCCTTCGAGGGCAGCAAGTGGTGGGTGGATCCGATTATCGGCCTGCGCGCCCAGATCAACCTCACCCGCTGGCTCTTCCTGGCCTCGCAGGGAGATGTCGGCGGGTTCGGCGCGGGGTCGCAAATCGCCTGGAATGTTCAGGCCACCATCGGGGTGAACTTCACCCGCAATGTCTTCGCCGAACTCGGCTATCGCTATTTCTATATGGATTACGAGAACGGCGGCGCGCTCTACAACGCGTCGGAGTTTGGCCTCTTTTCCAGCATTGGCGTGAAGTTTTAACCATCCTTCCGAAATGATGAAAACAAAACCCGGTTACCGGCCTCTTCGCGGGATGATCCTGCTCGCAGCGGCTTTCACTCTCGGCGGATGCGCAATGCGCGATGCGGGGCACCCCGCCAACCCTCCTTCTATCGCGCAGAAGTCGGATCTTCGCTCGGCTGAGCGGCTTCTGGCCCAAAGCCGCAGTCTGGCCAAAACGTTTGAAACGCGGCTGGGGCTTGCCGTTGCCGCGGCGGATATCGCATCTCGCACCCTCTCGAATGAGGACGGGAACTCGCAACGATTGGTTTACAACCAAGCCTGCACCGAGATCGGCTACCTCTCCACGAAAGTCGCTCTGCCTGTTACGCTGCAAACCCCGGCAGGAACCTACCGGCTTTCATTCGATGCCCCCCGCCCGACCGGCGCGTGGAACCCGGCCTTCTTTTCGAAGTTGATTTCCCCGTCGGACATCAAAAACAAATCCCTTGTCGCGAAGGTGCCACCTTCCGGCTACGGCGGTACTTTGGTCGGAGTGCATCTCCCGCCGGACCCGCGCGCCAAGCTCCTGCCCCGCGTCGGTGTGTCGGCTCCCGTCACTGCGGTGGTCAATACCGCGTCGCCAGCGCAGCCGGGCGATCCGATTCCGACCACGCTCACGCTCTTCGATCCCTCGAAACGCGATTCCGCTCTCGTCGCCGGCAAGAAGCGTCCGCTCGCCGCGGACCTCTCCGCCCCCTTCGGCTACTATCCCATCCCGCCCAAAATCGGCCTCCTCGGCATGTTGCGGCCCGAGCAGTTTTTCGAGCAGGAGGGGCTTTTTCTGTCTCAGCCTTACGATCCGAAAAAAATCCCCCTCGTCCTCATCCACGGGCTGATGTCCGATCCGTCAATGTGGTTCCCCGTATTGGCGGCCCTCGAGGCGGATCCCGCCCTGCGTGGGCACTATCAATTCTGGGTTTACGCCTATCCGACGGGCAGTCCCATCGGCTTTTCTGCCCTCCGGCTCCGCGAGGCTCTCGCCAAGATGGCGGCGCTCTATCCGCGCAGCCCCGACATGGTGATCGTGAATCACAGCCTCGGCGGCGTCATCACGCACCTTCAGGTGATCGACTCCGGCGATGCGCTGGTGCAGGGCATCTTCAAGCAGAACGCCCCGAAGATCATGGCGTTGCCGGATGACTCCCTGGTCAAGCGCGGACTGATCTTTCAATCGAACCCGCGCATCTCCCGGGTCATCTTCGTGGCTGCGCCCCACCGGGGAGCCCCGCTTGCCAGCAATCCCATCGGAGAATTCGGAGCCCGTCTCATCCGGGCCCCGCAGCAACTTCTTTCGAGCATTGGCACGACTGCCTTGCAGGCCGCCGCTTCGGCCGCAGGTATCAAGGGCACCATCGCTCCCAATAGCATCAACGGCCTCAGCCCCAAATCTCCTCTCCTTGTGGCGATGAATACGGTGCCCATGCAGGTGCCCTTCCATTCGATCATCGGCGTGGCCGGACGGCCCAAATCTCCGCTGGAAAAAACCAGCGACACGGTGGTGCCCTACTGGAGTGCTCATCAGGACGCCGCCCTCTCCGAAAAAATCGTCCCTTACCCGCACACCGCAATGTTTGTGAAGCCCGAGGCCACGAACGAGATCAAGCGCATTCTCAAGTTGTCGGCGGTTTCCTCGGATGCCCGGTAAGTGCTGGCAGGCCGCACCTGCGGTCATGCTGGTTGCGCTGACGGCGCTCTGCGCTGCCACCCCGGAGCCGGACGCGGGAAAATGGTTTGAGGTCAAAGGGAGCCGCGCGTGGCTCGCGCCGTATGACCCCACCCTCATCGGTCGCCGCATCGACTCGGAGTTCAGCTTCGAGCGGGACGCCGGGAATGTGTCCACAACGGAAATCGACACGACAGTGCGCGATGCCTGGGGTGTGGCCAAGAACCTCGCCTTCGGCGTTCAGCTTGAGCTCCCGGTCAAGTGGGTGGACACCAACGGAGCGCTGGCGTCGGGAGCGGCCGACCTTGAGACCCGCACGGGAGTCGTGCACCGGGTGTTGTCGACCCTGCGCTGGGGCGCGGGCCTGAACCTCAAGTTTCCGACGGCATCGAATCCCGCCCTGCGCGACGCCTTCGAACTGCGCCCGATCCTCGCGGTCAGCTGGGACACGACACCATGGCTCAATCTTGGCATCAACGCCGCTTACAGCATCACTCCCTCGCAGGGTGTGGCGAACGCGGTGGACAAACTCGAACTGAAGTTTCCCGTCGCTGTGGCCATCTCGTCGGACTGGTCGGCCGCATGCACCTACAAACCCACCTGGGACTACGAATCGGACTCCACCACCCACAAGCTCGAGTTGGACTTCACGCGGCTCTTCGGAGAAAAACGCCAGTTCGCTGTCTCGCCGGGCATTGAGGTTCCGCTCTCCAGGCAAAGTCTCCAATGGAAGCTTCTTCTCGATGTGGCGTGGTATTTTTAGACCCGACACGGAACCGAACCCGGAGGGATTCTCCGCCTCGTTCGCGGATTTCACACGGCTCGACAGCGCTGCGCTGCGCTTTACCAAGGATCAAAAGCCTGGCGGCACCGTCCGGCCTCCGTCCGGTAAACGATGTGAGATTCTGATTTTCCCTTCGTCTGTTTTTGCTTAGAGAGTTCCATTTTCAATCTGATCCCATGACGCGCTTCAATCTCCCAATCATCACCGTCCTCCTCGTTTGCAGCGCTCTGCTTTCCGGCTGCGTCAATCCCATTGATCCCCTGGGCCCGATCGGCAAGGGTCCGCAACCCCGGCCGGCCAAGTCCGCTCCGCAGCTCGGGGACAAATTCGCCTGGGGTATCTCGACGGCAGCCTATCAGTATGAAGACCCCGCGGTGAAACCGGGGGACAAGGATTTTTTCTTCACCGACTGGGATATCTCCGTGACCCAGAAGAAGGCTCCGCCGAAGGGCAACGCGCTGTATAGCTGGACCCATTTCGACAAGGACCTCGCCGCGATCAAAAAAATCGGTATCACCCATTACCGTCTCAGCATCGAGTGGGCCCGGGTGGAACCGAAGCCGGGAGTCTATAATGAGGAGGCCCTGCAGCGTTACGTCGAGATGACGCGGCGGCTCAAGGAAGCCGGCATTGAACCGGTTGTCTGCCTGTGGCATTTCACTTTCCCCGACTGGCTCTACGATAAAAAGAATCCCGGAAA
>JBMOHI010000015.1:0-14852 GCA_049317925.1 Terrimicrobiaceae bacterium | reverse complement strand
GTGTATTTGGATCCGGCCGTCTTGACGGGGATATACCAATTCCGGGTCTCGAAGGCGACTTCGATTTCGGTCTCAACCGCTTCCTCACCTTCGTAAACGCGAAGAAAGGTTTGCCCGCCGGGATGTCGGGAAATATCAATATCCCAATAGGTGAACAACCAATGGGGCTCCTGGGCGACGAGGAAAATGGTATCCGTCCCGTAACTGCGGGGCAATTCACCCAGCCGGTCGAGATCGCTGGTTTTAGGTTCGGGATTGTTCTCCACGGGCGTTTTCCGGGCTTTGGGGGGACTGGCTTTCCGGACCGGAGCCTTCCGCGCCGGGCTGGTTGACGGTTTCGATTTGGTGTTTTTCTCCCCTTCGGTTTTCCGGCTCATGCAAGCTTAAAGTCCTCTCCTTGGCGCATTTGAAACATAGGGTCCTCATGCTGGCAACGGTTTTCTTGTTTCATTTTCGCGTCACCTTGAAAATCTTCCCGATTGGCGTATTTTCCCGCCATGAAATCCCGTATCCTTTCCTTTCTTGGATTTGTTCTTCTCGGCGGCCAGGCGTTTTCCCAACAGCCCGCCGCCGTTGGTCCCCTGGCGCGGCAGCTGAACGATGCTTTCGCCGGGGTTTACGAGAAGATCGCCCCGTCCGTCGTAGTGATTGAAGTCAAAGGTGCCGCGGAAGCGAGCGTTCCAGGTTTGCCCGAGGGACTGGAGTTCTTTTTCCGCGGGCCGGATGGCCGGCCCATCCCCGGACGTCCCGATCAGGGATCCGGGTTCATCATTTCACCGGACGGCTACATCATGACGAATCAGCATGTTCTTGAATCCGCTACGACGGACGAAGGCGTCACGGTGCGCTTGCAGGATGGACGGAAATTGCCCGCCACGATTATTGGAACCGATAAAAAATCCGACATCGCGGTGTTGAAAGTCGAGGCCGAAAATCTCCCTGTGGCCGAACTGGCCAACAGTGACGCCGTCCGTGTCGGGCAGTTCGCCTTCGCCATCGGGGCTCCCTACGATTTGCCTTACACATTTACCGTCGGAGTCATTAGCGCCAAAGGCCGTGACGAACTGACCGCCAGTCAGACCTACGAAGAATACATCCAGACCGATGCGGCCATCCATCCCGGCAACAGCGGCGGCCCGCTCTGCGACATCGACGGAAAAGTCGTCGGCGTGAATGCCCTGATCAACGGCATTAACCGCGGCCTTGGCTTTGCCGTGCCGATCAACATTGCGCGGCAAGTCAGCGAACAACTCATCGCCCAGGGACGCGTTTCCCGCTCCTGGCTGGGCATTGAGATCGTGAGCTTGCAGGACAACGAGGAGGCCCAGCAGTATTTTCCCGGACTGACCAAGGGCGTGATCGTGCGGAACATCGAGCCCGGCACCCCAGCCTACGACAGTGAACTGCGGGCTGGCGACGTCATTTTGAAGGTGGACGGAAAAACCATCGCCCGGGCCCGGGATCTCCAGCGCGAGATCCTTTCGAAAAAAATCGGCCAGACCGTCCAACTTGAACTCTGGCGCAACGGGCAAACCACCAGCATTGCCCTCCAAACCGGTGAGCAGCCGGAGAAACTCCTGCGCGCATCCAACCGCCGCGATCCCGGACAGCTCCCGACGGCCCCGACCAGGCCGCAGACCCGCAAAAGCACCCCCGGCGGAATTCATGGTCTCGTGCTCGAGAATGTCGAGGCATCGGCCTCGATCCCCGGTGTGCGCGTCGCCGAGGTGGAACCGGAGAGCGCAGCAGCTGTGGCGGGATTGCTGTCTGGCGATATAATCACCGAGGCGGGCGGCAAAACCGTCCGCAACCGTGCGGAGCTCGAGGCGGTATTGTCCGAGGTGGATCTTTCCCGCGGCGTCATGTTCCTACTCGAACGCAACGGACAGAAAACCTTCAAGATCCTCAAACCCTAGTGCAAGTTGAGGGTTGAGAGTTGAGGGTTGAGAGGACATGATTCCGCGCCAGCAGAATCATGCAGCGTCTTCTCTCCCAAATCGGCCGCAGTCAGCGTCTCGCGGTGTTGAATCTGATCAAACGCACGGCGGACGGTCTGACGGTGCGCGAAATGGCCGGCCGGCTCAAGATGAGCTACATGGGCGTGAAGCAAATCTGCATCGACCTCGAACGCGACGGATATCTCGAAACCTTCCGTCGCAACCGCGGGGTGGGGCGGCCTGAGCATGTCTATCGTCTGACCAATAAAGCCCGCGACCTTTTCCCCCAGGCCGATAATGCCCTGGCCCTCTCCCTGCTCGAGCAGGCCAAGAAACTCTACGGACCGTCGGCCGCGGAGAAGATCCTGTTCCTGCATTTTCAAGAGAAGGCCAAAACCTACGCCGAAAAAATCCGGGGCGAAACGCCGGCCGAGCGCGCCAAATGGCTGGCCCGGCTCCGTGACAGCGAAGGTTGCATGGCCGACTTCGAGTCCGGTCCTGAGTTGCGCATTATCGAACGCCACCATCCCATGGAAGCGCTTTTTGCCGCTCTGCCCAAAGCGGCCGAGATGGAACGGGATATGTTCCAGCAGGTTCTCGGCACGACGGTGCGACGTCAGCAGAGCGGGGAGGGTGGTTCCTACGAATGCGTCTATTTCGTGGGTTGAAGCCCGGTATTTTCCTGCCATCTTCGGCCTATGTCGAAAATCCTGATTATCGCCGGAACGAACCGACCCGGCAGCAATACCGCGAAAGTCGCTGCCCACTTGGATGCCATTTACCGGGGCGCCGGTCATTCCTCGGAGGTGCTCGATCTCGCCGCGCTCCCGCCCGAGATTTTCGCCGCCTCGAGTTACGCGGAAAAGCCCGCGTCGTTCCGGCCATTCTCCGAAGCCGTCCTGCAAGCCGCCGGCCTTCACGTCATCACGCCCGAATACAACGGCAGCGTGCCGGGCATCCTCAAATACTTCATCGACATGCTCAAGTTCCCCGAGAGCTTCGAACGCAAGCCGGTTGCCTTCACTGGTCTCGCCGCCGGCATGTGGGGCGCGCTGCGTCCCGTCGAGCAGCTGCAGGCCATCTTCGGCCACCGCAACGCGCACATTTACCCCGAGCGCGTCTTCATTCCCTCCGTCAATGACCATCTGACTCCCGAAGGCTGCTTGAAGGATGAGGAGTTGCTCGGACGCTTGCGCGCTCAAGCTGACGGGTTTGCCCGGTTTATCGCCGCGATTTCGAAGAAAGATTGAAGGGTGGGCCTTCTTGATTCTTACTTTTCCGAATGAAACACACTCTCTCCTCGGGACTCTGGACCCTTGTTGGTTTCTGCACCGCTGTTTTGCTCTCGAGCCCCCTTCCCGCGGGCGAAGTGAAAGCCAAAGTCGCCGAAGCAGATGCCCTCATCGTCCAAAATCCCTTCAACAAGCTTGGCAAGGAAAACGTCGCCGTGCGGGTTGATGCGACGACAAAAAACCCCAATTTCCATGGCCGTGGTCCCCGCGGATTTAACGTCCAGATCGTGGGCAAAAACACCGGCTCAGCCGTGATGGAATTCTGTTATGAGGTCAAACCGAAAGGTGCGTCTTCTCCGAGCATTCTGCTGGCCGGCCGGGGCATCTGCTCAGGGACTCTGGATACTTTCGATGTCACCATTCCGGGCACGTATTCCCCGAAGGAACAGGGGGGCTGGTTTGTCCGCGTGGTGAAAAACGGTTCTGTCATCGGCGTGGCTGGATCCTCGTTCAAGTTCGAGGAAATGGCTGGCAAAGCGAATACGCAGGTCCTTTACGGTGGCATCCAAGCGGACTCGCGCTGAGCAATTTTCTGCGATGCGGCTCATCCTCTCTTGATGGGAATTGCAGCGCGGGGGGTGTTCGTTTTCATTGAGGCGATGAAGATCCGGTCGTTGATCATCCTTGCCCTGCTTGGCCTTGCCGGTTGTGACCGTGCGTCCAAGCGTGCTGATCTCGTCTTCATTAATGGAGCGGAACCCGAGTCCCTGGATCCCGCCGTCATTACCGGCCAGCCCGAAGGTCGCATCGTCAATGCGCTGTTCGAGGGCCTTACCACCTTCGATTCCGCGGCCCGGCCCGGGCCCGGCATGGCGGAGTCCTGGACCATTTCCGACGACAAGAAGACCTATACCTTCACTCTCCGTGCGGATGCGCGGTGGAGCGATGGCCGCCCGCTCACGCCGCACGACTTCGTCGCCTCGTGGAAGCGCACCCTCCTGCCCGAGACGGCCGCGAGTTACAACTACCAGCTCTTTCCCGTAAAGAATGCGGCCGCATTCGCCGACGGAAAAATCACCGACTTCACCAAGGTCGGAGTCAAAGCCCTCGATGATCGCACGCTCGAAGTCACCCTTGAAAATCCGACCCCATATTTTCTCGATCTGTGCGCCACGCCGCCTCTTGCGCCCGTTCCCGTCGAGACCATCGCAAGCCATGGCGACAACTGGATCAAACCCGGACGCATCGTCACCAATGGCGCCTATCTCCTCGAAGAATGGCGCATCAACGATAAGATCCGCCTGCGCAAGAATCCGTCGTATTGGAATGCAAAAAACGTCGCGCTCGAAACCATCGACGTCCTTCCCATCAGCAAAGCCAATGTCGCTTTCAATTTTTACGAAAGCGGGTTGGCCGACCTCACCATGGACAAGGGCCTGGCTCCGCCTGCCCTTCTCGACGAAATCCGCAAGCGGGCCGACTTTCACGCTGCGCCGTTTCTCGGCATCTACTTCCTGCGTTTCAACTGCTCCAAGCCGCCCTTCGACGATTACCGCGTCCGCGCCGCATTCTCCCTCGCCATCAAGAAAGATGTCCTCACCGAAAAGATCACCCGGGCCGGCGAGTTGCCTGCGACCAGTTTTGTCCCTCCCGGCATTGCAGGCTACGTGCCACCCGCGGCTCCCATCTTCGATCCCGAGAAAGCCCGTCAGCTCCTGGCCGAGGCGGGTTTCCCCGGAGGCAAAGGTTTTCCCTTCACCACCTACCTCTACAGCGAAGGCGAGCTCAACGAAGCCCTCGCGGTCGAACTGCAGAGCATGTGGCGCGAGCATCTTGGAGTGGAAATCAACCTCGCCCGCCAGGAATGGAAGGTCTACCTCAACTCGCTCTCCAGTCTCGATTTTGGAATTGCCCGCTCGAGTTGGGTGGGCGACTACCCGGACCCCAATACCTTCCTCGACATGTTTATCACCGGCGGCGGCAACAACCGCACCGGCTGGAGCGACCCAGCCTATGATCGCCTGATCGCCGCGGCCACGGAAGAACCCGATTCCGCCAAACGCTTCGCAATTCTCCGCCAGGCCGAGGAAATCCTTATCAATACCCAGACGCCGATCTGTCCGATTTTCTATTACGTTGGAATCCAACTCTATGACGCCCGGAAAGTCGGTGGCATCGAGCCCAACGTCCTCGACGAGCATCCGCTCAAGGCGATTTTCCGCAAAGACGGCAAGGTGCCGTAAACAACCCGCCCTACCGGACTGGTTAAATATAGGCGGCCCGCAACATTCCGGCAGCACTTTCGTCGAGCTGCTCGCGGGCCCGGACTTCATTAAAGCGTTCGATCAAGTCTTCGGGACGAAGCCGTTTTTTCTCGCTGCCTCGGAAGTCGTGCAGGACCTCGCCGCGGTTCATCATCACGATGCGGTCTCCCAAGCTTACGGCCTGCTGCATGGAGTGCGTGACCATGAGGGTGGTGAGTTTATCGCGGGTGATGACTTCGTTGGTGAGGGCGATGACCTGCTCGGCGCTTTTCGGATCGAGGGCGGCCGTGTGTTCGTCGAGCAAGAGGAGGTCGGGTTTCAACCATGAAGCCATCAGAAGGGTTAGGGCCTGACGCTGGCCGCCGGAAAGCGACCCGATGGCGTTGTCGAGCCGGTTTTCCAAGCCCATGCGAAGACCGGCGATGCGCTCGCGCAGGGGATTCATGAGATCGCGGGAAAGCGCCCACCCGAGACCGCGCGGTTTGCCCCGGTGGGTGGCCAGGGCGAAGTTTTCTGCAATCGACATATTCGGCGCGGTGCCGCTGAAAGGATTCTGGAAGACCCGCCCGATGAGTTTGGCGCGGCGGTGTTCGGGCCAGCGGGTAACGTCCTGCCCCGCAATGCGGATGCGGCCGTCATCGAGATAGAAGGAGCCGGCCACGGCGTTGAGCAGGGTGGATTTTCCCGAGCCGTTCATGCCGAGGACGATGACGAAGGAGCCCTCTTCAATGGTGAGATCAACGCCCTGCAAGGCCCGGACTTCGTTGATCGTGCCGGGGTTGAAGGTTTTGCGGATGCCTTGGATCTCAAGCATAGTCAGGCGGAAGCTGTTGCCTTGCTCTTCAATTTGCTGATTGCCCCCGGCAGGACCAGGGCGGCGAAGACGAAGAGGGCGGTGATGAGTTTGAGGTCGTTGGGATTGAGACCCCAGCGCAGGGCGATGGCGACAAGCAGGCGGAAGAGGATGGATCCCATGATCGCGCCGATGATGGTCAGTCCGAGGCTTCGTGCGCCGGTGAGCGCTTCACCAATAATGACGCTGGCCAGGCCCCACACGATCATGCCAATGCCCATTTGCGCGTCGGCGAAGCCTTGGTACTGCGCGAGCAACGCTCCGGCGAGGGCGACGAAGCCGTTTGAAAGGGCCAGGCCCATGACAACATAGCCTTCGACATTCGCACCGAGGGCGCGGACCATTTGCGGGTTGTCGCCGGTGGCGCGCATGGCGGTTCCGATGTGGGTGCGGAAGAAGAGATAAAGCGCCAGTCCCGCCGCGGCGGCGGCGGCGAACGACATGACAAGCAGTGCGGCATCCGCTGCGCCCACCGGCCATCCGAGAATGTTGATGGACTTTCCGCCGATCAAGCCCTCGCCGATTTCCTCGGCATGGCTGGTGAGCGTGCGGGCCTGCATCAGCGGGACGTTGCTCCGGCCCATGACGTGGAGATTCACGGAATAAAGCGCCGTCATCACGAGGATGCCGGCCAGCAGGGAGTTGATTTTGAACTTGGTATGGATCACTCCGGTAAGGGTGCCGGCCACGGCTCCTCCGGCGGCCCCGGCGGCGGTGGCCAGGACGGGATGGACATTGTTGACCAGCAGGATCGCGGCGATGGACGCTCCCAGCGTAATCGATCCATCCGTGGTGATGTCGGGGATGGAGAAAATTCGAAACGAAATGAAAACCCCCATTGCGAGCAGCGAGAGAATGAGTCCGATGGTGAGAGCGCCGAGGAGAAGGGTCATGGCTTCGAGTTGATCGGGGCGATCCACAGGGCACCGCGGAGGAACTCACTTTCGCCCGCACCGCTGAATTCGCGGTCGTCGTTCAGAAGATGCAGGACGGCATTAAGGATGTTGCCTTCAAAGAGGGAGTCCACCGCGAGCTTCAGTTCAATCAGGCCTTTCTGCAACGGGCGGTAAGGAAACGCGGCCGCATGGAAGTGGCCGAGGACACCTCCTCCCAAGGGCCGGAGTAGTGAGTCAAACTTGCTATTGCCGCGTGATGCGACACCTGTGATGAGGCTGGTCGAATCGCGGAACAGGCGTTCGTTGCTGAAAGACAACCAGTCCCGGATTCCCGGAAAATCGAAGCGTCCTTGGGCGGCTGATTGGGTGGGGGACTGCCGCAGGTTGGTTCCGATCAGCCCGGCGGTTTCCGTGATGGCGGCTATGGCCACGGCGGAAGTGCCGCTGAAGTCCAGCGCGGCCGCGGCGAGTTCGGCCAATCCGACGGTGCGGGATTCGCTTTTGACCTCGAAGCGGGCCAGCAGGGAGAAACTTCCGTCGCCGACGAGTCCCAGCACAAGGTGGCCCTCCGGGACGAGGTGGCCTTTGCTGACAAGAAAATCCGGGCGGTTCGATCCGTCCACGGGCTGGAAGGCGGCGGAACCTGCCAGAGCGAGAAATTCGCCGAAGAGTTTTTCGCAACCGGATTTTTCCGCACCCAGTGCGCCAATGCCGAGAGCGAAAGATTTTTCGCCGAAGGTGAATTTCTGCGAAAAGTCTCCACCCTTTTGCAGCACGTCGGGATTGCCGGTGATGGCCAGGTTGATCCCGCCACCGCCCAAGTCAAAGATGTCATAGGTCGCTTGCGGGGAGGATTCGGTCCGTCCCGTTTTGATTGCGGGTTCCGGCACCTTCTCTCGCGGCTTGGAAATGAGAGACGCGAGTCCAGCGAGTTTGAGGGCGGATTCGACAAAGGGCGACGCGGTGCTGATGCTGAAGCTCCCCTTGATGGCGTGAAGCTCCTTGTAAAGGGTGAGGAGCACGCCAAGGCCGGCGGAGCTGATGTAGTCCACCTTGGACATGTCGAGATCGATCTGGTGCTCGCCCCTCCGCACGGTGGCATCGAATTCCTTTTGCACCGCCCCGCTCCAGCTCGCATCAAGGCGCCCCGCGAGGTGGATGACGAGCGTGTCGCCGGTTTTGGTTTGGGTGATTTCCATGGGGTTATTCGACGACTTTATCCGCTTGCTTTAGCAGTTCCGGTGGGATGGTCATCTCCACAGCGCGGGCATTGGGCTGGCTGATGGCGAGGACGACCTTGGGCGGGAGGATGAAGGGCATTTTGCCGGGGTCTTCCCCTTGAATGACGCGCTCGAGCATGCGGATGGTTTCGCGTCCGGCTTCGTGATAATCGCGTCCGAGCGCCACGGCGGCGCCCTGCGGAACCATCGTGCTGTTGAGGCTGAAGAGTGGTTTGCGCGATTGACGCGCGGCCTTGGTGATGGCAGTGAAACCGGCGCTGGTCATGTTGTCGGAGATCTGAGCGACGGCGTCAATCGGACGACTCATGAGCGACACGGCGGAGTCGGCGAGTTCGGCCGGGGAATTTGCGGCCACAGTTTTGAGGGTGAAGCCGCGTTTTTTGCACTCGGCCGCGAAGGCGTCCTTGAGGTCCACGGAATTGGCCTCGGCCGGACAGAACAGGGTGCCGAGGCGTTTGTATTGCGGATAGTATTTCTCGAGCAGGTCCAGCATATCGCCGAAGGGGGCTAGGACGGTAGTGCCGGTGACATTGGGCAGGTGGTCGGTGTAGCTTTTGCCCGCGCCGGCGGCCATGGGGTTGGCCACGAGGCTGAAGACGATCGGTTTGTGGCGGATTTTGGAGATGGCGGTTTGCAGGCTGGGGGTGGAGAGCGGGACGATGATGTCAGCGCCCTCGGTCACAGCGGTGTCGAGGCAGCCGGAAATGGCAGCCATGTCGCCTTGGGCGCTGCGGACTTTGACGGTGTAGTCTTTGCCTTCGACCAGGGGGCTTTCCTTCCAGCCGTCGGCCATGCCATGCAGGGTTTCCTCGGAGGGTGGCGATTCATTGTAGAGCACGACGCCGATTTTCCATTTCTTGCCGGTGGGATTGGGAACAGGAGCGGCGGCGGCCTTCGATTGTTCGCCCCCATTTGCATCAATGACTAAACGTGCACTCTGAATGAGGGAATCGGGGATGGTCCATTTGGCTTTGAGGCCCGCGGCGGTTTGCAGGTTCAGAGTGAGAATTTCGGGCATCACATTCTCAATTGCGACGGTGGCGGGATCTCGTCCGTTCAAGATGTCACCGGCGAGGAGTCCGGTGAGGCGTCCGACTTCGTGATAGTCCGCACCGAGATCGAAGAGCGCTCCGCGTTTCACATTGGGAGGAATGACACTGAAAACCGGGATGCGTCCCTTCTTGGCCGCGGCGATGACAGAATCGATCGCGGTGATGACGGTGACATCGCCGGGCACCCAGATTGCATCGACGCCCCGGCCGACGAGAGCGGCGGCGGCTTCGCCGACCCCGGCGGAATTGTCCACGGTGGTTTCCGAGAGGGTCAGGCCCATGTCGGCGCAGACTTTGCGGGCCAGTTTGACCTGGGCTTCGGCGTTGGCTTCGCCGGCGTTCCAAACGACGCCAACAGTTTTCAGATCCGGATTCATCGACCGGGCGGCCTCAAAGGCCTTGGCCACCGGCTGCATCGTGCCGTAGCCGGCCAGCCAGGCCGGATGATCCGTCGGCGAGTTGATTCCGACCCCGGCGGCGACGGGTGAGGTAACAAGACTGAAGACATGCGGCACTGCACCGGCCTTGTTGGCATTGGCCACGGCCTGAAGCGAAGGCGTGCTGATGGTCAGAAGGAGGTCGTTGCCTCCGTTCACCATTTCCCGCGCGATGGCCTGACCCACGGTGACATCGCCTTCGGCGTTGAACCGCTTGATCGTCAGATTCTGGCCTTCTTTCCAACCGCGTTCGGCCAGGCCGGCTAAAATGCCGTCGCGGCCCTGATCGAGGATGGATTGTGACGCGTGTTGCAGGACGGCCGCGCGGATGATTTGATCTCCTGACGGCTTGTTCTCAGCCTGGATGCGGGAACCGAGGTCGGACAGCAGCAAAAGTGCAGCCGCGGCGGCGATCAAAAACACACCAAGTGCCAGACGGCGAGAAGCTTCCAACATCGGGCTGGCAGACTGCCACTTAGCGGATCGATTTCAATCTGATTTGCGATCCGTCTCAGGCGGGCAGGCGGAGTTCTTTGGCCTTGTAGTATTCGACCTTTCCTTCCGTGGCGAACGATGCGACGCGCTCGATAACGGCCTGTCGTCCTTCGGCGGTCATTTGATGGAAGGAGCGGACGAGGGCGGCTTTCTCTCGCAGGAACTCCGGATTCTCTGCGCCGGTGATGAGCACGGACACCGGCAGCGAAAGGGAAAAATGGATGCAGTCGGCCACAGAGAGCGCACCGGGCACGACGGGGTTCGCGCTCTCCCAGGTGACTTTTCCGCCCTGGACTTTGCGTCCGAAGAAACGCCCATCGGCCAGCGTCTTCATGGCGAGCGAGGAGATGCCAGTCTTTTGCAGGGCGGGTAAAACCTGGTCGATAAAACTGTGGGAGGAGGCGGCGTCGACGGGATTGACCGGATACTGGCAGGTGAGAAATGCGGCTTGGCCGGCGGCGCATTCCAGCATGCGCAGATGGGCATAGGGACTGGCGTGTCCGGTGAAACCGATGTGCCGGATTTTGCCCTCAGCGCGTGCCTTCAAGGCCTCATCGAGCACGCCGGCCTGCAGGCGTTCGTCCACATCCTCCGGGGTAAAGAGCGAATGAATCTGCCAGAGATCCAGGTGATCCGTTGCAAGCCGGCGGAGGGATTCCTCGATGTCGCGGCGGGCAGTGGCGGCGTCCTTCGCCATGGATTTCGTCATGAGGAAAATGTGCTCGCGATATCTCGGAGTGAGATAGCGGCCATAGCGTTCCTCGCTGGTGTGCGGACCGTACGATTCGGCGGTGTCGAAAAAGCGAACGCCCTCTTCCAGGGCGGCCTCGATCGTGGCCTGGGCGAGGGACTCGGTGGTCCATCCGATGTGAAATCCTCCGAGTCCAAGGCAGGTGACACGGATGCCGGAGTTTCCCAATTCACGCTGCGGAAGCACGGGACCGAGTGAATCGGGAGCGGATTTTGCCGACGCGAAGGGCGCGGCGGCGGTTGTGCCGGCTAGGACTTGCAGGAATCTCCGGCGGTTCATGAGCGGGAAGTTCGAATGTTAAGCCAGAGCCGCAACCGCGGCAGCGCGGTTGGGGCAGATGGTGATGAGGGGTTTGAATCCGGAGATCTCCAAAACCTCCAGAACCATGTGCGAAGGCGTGGCGAGGGCCAGTTTGCCACCGCTGGCGCCGAGTTGCTTGAGCGAGTGGAGGAAAGAACGCAACCCCGCGCTGCTGATATAGCTGAGCTTGGCGCAATCGAGGACAAACTTGCGTGCGCCCCCGGCGAAGGCGTCCGTGTAGATTTGGTCGTAGATGGTCGTGGTGCTCGTATCGAGGCGTCCTTCCAAGGCAAGGATGGTCACGCCGTTTTCATCGGAACGCTGAATATTCATCGGTGGGGCAAGGTTGGAAGCATTGCCGGCCCGGCGTCAAAGCCAAAACACTCCGGCGGGGGAAACCGCGTTGACACAATCCGGCCCGCCTCTCATCGTTCGCGGGTGCCGATTTCCCTGAGCATCGAAAAACTGGATAAAGCCACGCTCGTGCGGCTGACCGGCCGGCTGGACGCTCATGGAGCCTCAGAGGTTGAGCCGGAGCTGGCACCGATCGCCGCCCGCAGTGTGGTGGTGCTCGACGTGACCGGGGTGTCGTACATCAGCAGCGCGGGCATCCGGATTTTTGTCGATTTGCACAAGAAGCTCCACGCCCAGGGTGGGCGTCTCTTTATCGCGGGTCTGCAACCTTACTGCCGCGAGGTGATGAAAGTGGCGGCGTTGGACAGGTTCTTCCAGATTTTTGAGACCGTCGACGCGGCCCTGGCTGAGAGTGGGGCCGTGTTGGACATTCGGAAAACGGACTGCGGGAAATTCATTTTCCACGCCGGCTCTGACGAACCCGGCTCCATTGAGGTGCTGGGCCACATTGAGGATGTGCTGGCCGCGCGTATCACGTCCGCCCACGTGCGGAATAAAGCATTTTCCGCCAAAGCCTATTCTCTTGGTCTGGGTGGACTCGGCCAGAGCGTTGATGAAGTCCTACCGCTCATGGGAGAGATGATGACGATGGGGGGAACGATGGTTTGGCTGCCGACTGACGGCAATGACACGCCGGATTTCCTCGTGCCGCAGCATGATAGTGACTCGGTCGTCATCCGGACCGGCTTCAATGCCTCGCTGGCGGGAACGTTCAACGAGTATATCGAGTTCGAAGCCGCCGCGCCGGCGGGTGCAACCATCGAGGATATTTATTCGGCGCTCTTCGCTCTTTCCCGCGAGCGGCGGCCCGATTACCGCGGGGCGCTTGGTCTGGCCATGCGGGCTGAGGTCGGGCAGGTCTATGGCAGCGGCGCGGTGAAGGCTCCGATTGCTTCGCAGGCCCCGGAGAACGGGAAATGGATCACGGACCCGTCGAATTACAGTTCCTGGTTCGAGGTGGATGAAACGCCGCGCCACCGTGATGTCACCGGGCTCATCTGCGGAATCGGGATGGACTTCGAGGCCGATCTCTCGGTTTTCGATCCCAAATATCGCGATGCTACCTTTTACATCAATCCGGGTAACACCGCCACGCGCGCCCACAGCAAACTGCACAATCACGGCGTCCTGTTCAGCCCCTTTCCGCTGGGCGAAAAGCCCCTTAGCCTCGAACGCGAAATCCAAAGCGTGGTCGAGCAGGGTGAGTTCATCGACATGCGGCATCTCTTCGACAAGACCACGATCTTATGGGCTCTTATCGGCGTGATCTATGTGCAAGACTTCCGGCCCGACGCCGGGTGAATGAAAAGCTCGCCGCGTTGTCCGTGATAACTTTGCGGCAATTTTCCTTCGCTGCCGCCTTCCTCATCGCGATGTCGGCGTTTGCCGGATCTGATCGCGCGATGGCCGTGCGCGAGGTGCTTGATCGTCTTGTGGCCCGCAACGACGGCCATGGCGGCGGTGTCGTCCGCATCAGCGGGCCTCAAGGAGTTCTGTGCGAGGATGCGGTGGGGTTGACGGCTGGTCCGGGGTCCGGGCTCATGACAACGCACACACCGTTTGAGATTGCCAGCATAACGAAAGCGGTCACCGCCGCCACGATCCTGCGACTGGTCGAGCAGGGAAAACTCCGCCTCGATTCGCCGCTCTCGGAAGTGCTGCCCGGCGGACCATCCCGCGGTTTCCAAGGCGCCATCACCGTGCGCCAGTTGCTTTCTCACACCAGCGGCCTGCCGAATTACTGGACCGACGGGGCGCGCGATCGGCTCGGAAACAATGCGTTCCTCCGCGCTTTCGTGGCCGAACCCGGTCGTTTCTGGCAGCCCGAAGAGATCCTGGCCCACTCCCGTGCGATCCCTGCCAAGCCTCCCGGGAGCCGTTTTCATTACTCTGATACGAACTACGTCCTGCTCGGCCTCATCATCGAACGTGCCGCCGGGAAACCGCTTCATCAGGTTTTCCGTGAACAAATTTTCGATCCGTTGAACATGAACTCTACCTGGCTCACCTATCGGGGCAAACCGCGTGGCGCGGCGCCATCCCATCGCTACGAGGGCGCGGAGGACTTGCATGAGGTGCCTCGCCAAAGTGCCGACTGGGCCGGTGGCGGTCTCATCAGCACAACCCGCGATCTGGAACGCTTTCTGCGCGGCCTGGCCACTGGCGCACTCTTTCATCAACCTGGCAGCCTCGACCTGATGCGCCAGGCTGTGCCCGTTGGCGAGAACGACATTTCGTATGGGCTCGGGCTCTATCGGGTGAAACTTGCGGGAGGTCAGGGCGAGTTGTGGGGCCACGATGGACACGGGAATTCCTTCGCCTACTACTGGCCGGAGCGCGACATCACTTTCACGGGCACGCTCAATCAGACGGAGAACGACTGGTGGCCTCTGGTCGAAATCTTCATCGCAGGCGGGAAACCCGAAGTCGTTTTGGAAGAATCCGAAAAATCGTTCGATGCCTCGCTTAGTGCCGGCTGGGACAGCCTCTACATGGATCGCGGCGTGAATGGACTGCGCGAAAGGGGCTATGGCTCCGGCATCGCCTGGACCACTTTGCAAGCGACATGGAGCGCAACCGAAGCCGACTTCATCACCGTAAATGCCTGGCAATGTTTCGCCACGCAGGGGACCGCTTACCGCGAGTTTGATCTCAGTCTAAACTACACCCGCCTCATCGGCGATCTCGCCCTCAGTCTCGGGTACACTTTCAACTATGGTGTGAGTGGTGGGAATTTCTTTTCGCACGAACTCAACGCCTCCGCTGCCTACGAACTCGCCCTTGGTCCGTTCAATCTCACTCCCTCGCTCACCTATTTCTATACTCTCGGCCCCGATGCGGACGACGGCAGCGGCTTTGTCCAGGCCGGGTCCAGCTACCTGCTCCTGCGTTTCGACGGGAGACTGCCGGTCTATCGCGATGTCGTGGCCCTCGAACCCTGGACCGCGCTCGGCGTGAATTTCGATTACAACACGCGGGG